>NZ_JATABI010000097.1:0-3540 GCF_036533795.1 Vibrio sp. M250220
GAATCAATGAAGAAATCATACGCCGATATGTAAGACATCAAGAGAAGCAAGAGCGAGTAGAGCAGCACCAGTTGGCGTTGGATTAAACAAAGGCCCCCTTTTAGGGGGCTCACACAAAGCCACCTTCTTTAGAAGGTGGTAATTTACTGAAGACTGTTTAACAGAAACGGTAGAAGCGGTAAACGAAGCACTAGCTAGCTACCGTAAGTGCTATCCAACTGTTTAGTTTGAATCCTGAATTATTTATTCCTCTCAGTACTGCACGTTTTTATGGTTAATTGTGTTAAAGTCAATACTGCATATCAGGTAGTTAAAGATTTGCCCTTATTTTTCATCAAAAACTGCAGCACTGAGGCTTTTGAAATACTAATCTAAATCGTCATTCAGAATGACAACTTTCTTATCCCGAACTCAGGTTATTTGATAGTAACCCTCTAGATAAAAGGATTTTTTAATGCCTATCCCAACAACCCAAGATGAACTGTTAAAAGCTATTGATAAAAACTTTTCTGTACTTATTAAAGATCTGGAATCTGTACCTTTAGATAAAGTCTTTGAGACCACGCTTGAAGGACATGCAAAAGGAACCATGATGAGTGTCCATAATCTGGTAAGCTATCTTTTAGGGTGGAATGAACTTGTATTGAAGTGGATTGAAAAGGACAAAAAAGAAGAAAATATTGATTTTCCTGAATCGGGTTTTAAGTGGAACCAACTTGGAGATTTAGCTCAAAAGTTCTATTCAGATTACGAAACAGTTCCATTTGATCAGCTTTTAATTGATTTTCAACAAGCGAAGCAAAAAATTGTCGAGTTTCTTGCGGGTGAAACTAATGAACATCTTTACGGAAATACATGGTATGAGAAATATACCATGGGGCGGATGATCCAGTTTAATACATCCTCACCGTATGCAAATGCCCGTACTAGATTACGGAAGTGGAAAAAGCTGAATCAAATTAAATGAAAGTTTTGAAAAGCACTCAACTACTTGCAAATATAGTTGAAGTTTTTGTTTATAACAAAGAGGCACCGTTGGTTGTTTGGACCAAGGTGCCTGATTATTGTGATACAACAAATCTAAGAGCACAGATCAGCTCGCAAGAAAAAGAGATAGCTGACCGTTTTCATTTTCGCCGAGATTATAACAGTTTCGTTGTTGCTCATTCACTTAAACGCCAATTATTAAGTGCGATAATTGGTGTTGAACCTTCCATGTTATTTTTCGGAAAAAATAGTTACGGCAAACCAGTACTTATCACCCCTCAAAGCATGGATATTCAATTTAACTTATCGCATACCAATGGATTGGTTGTAGTTTCTGTAGCCTATCAGACGAAAATAGGTGTTGATGTTGAGCAGGTCGATTCAAAAATAGATACATATAGCCTAGCGTGTTCATATTTTGCCAAACAAGAAATCGCCTTGTTAAAATCATTGCCTGATGATCAGAAAAGGGATGGTTTCTTTCAACTATGGACACTTAAAGAGGCTTTTGTCAAGGCTGATGGAAGAGGTTTAAGTACGCGATTGGATGATTTTCATGTGGTTGATTTAAAAGAAAAAAATTACTTCTTTAATAAGTGGGGAGCTAAGTTAACAAACTGGAAGGCGTACAGTTTTCAGCCTACAGAGAGACATCACTTATCTGTTGTCACTGAATGTCGAAAAGGCAATAAACATGTCCCTACGTTTCACGAAATATCGCTTGGCGATATTGGAAAATAGCCAGACTAGGGCAGATCACTTCACCTTTTAAAGCTAAAGATATACGAGAGAAGTGGTCCCCAATTTTCGGATATGACTTTAAGTGATTGATCTGTTTTGATAGTACCCATAAATACTGTTGCAGATTATGACTAGATAACGTAGAAACCACTCTCCCGAGTTTAAAGCTAAGGTGGCATTGGTTGCCGCTAAAGGTGATAAAACTGTCGCTGAGTTAGCACAGAAGTACAACCTGCACCCTAACCAGATATCTACATGGAAGAAAGAGCTGCTTGAAAATGCAGCCATGATTTTTGCCTCTGAAAGCCAATTGGGAAAAGACAATTTCGAAGAAGTGGACAAGCTTCACGCCAAGATCGGTCAGTTGACCATGGAAAGTGATTTTTTGGCCAAAGTGCTCGGTCGTTAGACCGAGCACAGCGAAAGAGTTCGCTGGATAAATCCACCCAACTACCGATAAAGCGCCAGTGCGAGCTTCTCAATATTACTCGCTCTACGGCTTACTATCAGCCCATCGGACTCTCTGATGAGGAGATTGAACTGCGCCGTATGATTGACGAAATTCACCTTCAGTATCCGTTCATGGGTAGTCGGTGCATTCGAACCGAGCTGGCTAAAAAAGGCCATCACGTGAATCGCAAGCGTATCGTGCGGATCATGCGCAATATGGGCATTGGAGCGATTTATCCCAAGCCAAAAACGACACTGGCGAACAAAGCACACAAGGTTTATCCCTACCTGTTGCGTGATATCGAAGTCACTTACCCGAACCAAGCTTGGGCGATTGATATCAAGTACATCCCAATGGCTAAAGGAACCTTTGCTTGGTTGCCATTATTGACTGGTATAGCCATAAGGTGTTGTCTTAGCGCCTATCGAATACCATGGATACAAGCTTTTGTATCGAGGCTCTCGAAGAGGCGCTTCAACACTACGGACCACCCGATATCTTCAACTCAGATCAGGGGAGTCAGTTTACCAGCACTGAGTTCACACAGAAGTTGCTCGACCATGGCGTTCGGATCAGCATGGATGGGAAAGGCCGCTGGGTCGACAACGTTTTCATCGAGCGATGATGGCGAAGTCTGAAATATGAGGAGGTTTACTTAAAAACTTACACCCCCCGTGAAGCCGAGCTTGAAATCGGCCACTATATGGTGTTTTATAATGAGGAGCGTAACCATCAAGGACTCAATAACCTCACCCCTGATGAAGCCTACTTCGGCAGGCAGAGATACGCTGCATGAGCTGGATCAACCACTTAAGGAATGAGCTTATGTGTCCAACCATTGGGGTCCACTTCTGGTATTCCGATTTGCCCGATCAGTTGTGACAGACCGCTGTCTGCCAGTGTAGTATTTACCTCATGCTTTGTTGTTTTTTCATCGACTCTCCATGAGACTACGTTGACGTGTAGTACTCAGAGATATTCTGAGACGATGCTGGAGTAGTGTGAGCTAATACGGGAAGTGTTTTTCAGTTCTAATCTAACTCTGTTTTTTGGCGAGGGTTACATATAGAGCTGACGAGTATCAATTCAGACGTGAGCTTGCATTCCCCTTTTATATGCATCTCTGGCACTTTGGGGTATGTGATTTAAAGATTTAGGGAGTGCGAGAGGTAAGAGTTCACTGATTAATCTCTCGCTCCTGAGACGCATAATGCCCCCTCTGGCAGGATAGTTGTCACTGTTAAAATTTAACCAGTGTAGGGCGGTAAGAGTGAATTGTGTCTCGTATTCCAACAGAAAGAAAAGAAGCCATATTGAAGAAGCTACTGCCTCCATACTCATTGTCAGTGAGCGAACTTTCA
>NZ_JATABI010000098.1:0-3228 GCF_036533795.1 Vibrio sp. M250220
TATGGCACGATAAAGTGCTCTATCGTATTCCGTGGCAAGAGTGTGAAATATCCGTCATTGTCGCGAAAACCCATATGGGCTACGGGCGGTTAAAAGATGGCTATGAGTTAATGCTCTGGCTTAACCCTAAACACGCGGTCAATGCCGATTTAACTGGTCAACGCCATCAATATCTCAGTTTACTTCGCCATATGGGCAGTCATGCCCCTATGTATGGTTATTGGGAGTATGTTCGCCGCTATATGGCAGACGAACAGCCACTGTGGTACCAAATCAGTAAAACTCCACGTGTTCCGGGCATCAACACAGATAAAGCTAGAGAGCAAGGATACAGCAACTTTGTCGCATTGATTCGCTTTATCTTGGTTTTGCCAATTTTATTTCTACTCCGCCCCGCTCTTTTTTCACTCTGGTGTAATCCTTTGAGACATAAATGGCCAGAACAAGTCCATGAATGGACAGGTAAACGATGCAATTGGCATTAGACGTTTTTCACGACAGTTTATCCGCACTGCCGCTCAATCGAGCGGCAGTCGAGCTGTTCGCGGAGGAATAACCCATCATGAGTGAGATTAGACAAGTTGGCCCAATAACGTTTTAATGACGCCTGTCCCTTACACACTTTAGAGCCTGTCTCTGATATCAATGGGATACGCGTACCATACGAAGCACAAACGCCTAAAAATAGCTACGCGGTCTGTCTGGTTGATGCGATTGGTATTGCGACCGATCTGTGCCGTGAGTTCTCTATTGCTTACGATCTCACCATGTCGAGTTTGAGCACGTCGCAACATCCTCTCCAGATGGCAAAGTTAACCAAGCACATTATCGACAACGAGATGACACAAGCCGCATCGAAAGTCCCAGAGTATCAACCGACGGGTCATTACGCTGCCGCACTCTCTGCCCGTAAGCGCAGTGATCAAGAAATGGAACAACGCCAAGCGGCCGCAGGCTCTTCAAGAAAGCAAGAGTTAGAAAAGTGCTTGCACGTTGATGAGATGGAAGGCTACCTAAAGGACTACCAAGATGCGATGCCCAAACTCAAGCAGCAGCTTGAAACCTTGTCTGAAGATTGGTTGACTTGGTTAGATCATGAACAGCTAGATATCGCGCTCGCCTGGTTAGATGACAGTGACAAAGAACAAATCGCGCTTAAAGAAAGCCTCTTGTTTGCGATGACCAACAATCTTGAGGCCACCGATCAAGGCGTTGCACTGGCTCAGCGCTGGAGTAAAACCTTGCTTGCCGTGGTCTCAGAGCAACCACAACAGGAAAAAGGGGCTGGGGCGCACTTCTTAGCCGCGCTAGGCTTTGCCAAGCCATTGGTGTTAGAAGGCTCTAAATGGCTAAAAGAGCTTAACGGAACAACCAACAGCAATTCCAGTATTGAAGCGATTGCCAGTGTAAGAAGTGGGCTGATTGAATCGGGTGATATGCCTGCAACGGTGGCCACCGATGGGCTGATACAGTCTATCGCCAGCCCTTTGGTTCAATTAAGTCATGAAAGCAATACGGTTGTGCTTTGGCAGGAGACCTATAGCCTGCTTACTTACCGCTATAACTATCAATTCCCATTGGTAACCAGCAATCTGGCTGATGTGATGTTTGATATTGAGGCTTCGTATGCCGTGATGGTCTTTGCGGCAACCGGGCATATCACCAACGCTCCACAACAGCAAACCAGTACTCAAACGCTCAACCTGTATGCGGTTAACCAGACGTCTGCCCCAGATAAAAAGTTAACCACGGTTGAAAAGCACGCGAAATATTGGCTTAAACAGGTTAACGGCAATGATTTCTTAAGTGAAAAAACCGCCTTGATGAAGCTCTATCGCCAAACAGAGCAGGTATTTACCCCCAATGTGCAAAGCACCACTGTCGGCCTGTTCTTTTTAGTTCAGGTTTACAACACGTCACAAGTCAACAGTCAGTTTTCGGAAAATCCTCTAAAATGGGTCGTTGATCGTGCAAACGCCTGGGTCGGATTAATCACCAGTTCTTTTGCCGCTCTCGATCAGTTTGCTGGGGCACGCTTTGGCCAAGTCGGCGGTAAACAGGTCTTTACTGAGTTTATGAAGGAAGATGGTGCTAAGCTGCTTGGTACGTCAATCTCCAAATCATTAACTTCACTATTAAGTGATACCAACGTTACCTTTTTAAATTCGACAAAATTCGCAGAGCGCATAGGGCATTGGGCCACCATTGTTACTGAAGTGACTTTTCGTTGGTTGCCAGTTATCGGTGGTGTGGTTGCCGCCCTGGGCAGTGGGTATCAACTCGGCACTGATCTGGTTGGTAGCCAAAATGCCTTGGCTACCGCAATGTCAGGGGTAACACTCTTGGTCAATGGTATGGCGGCGTATTGCGCCTGGGTGGCACTGGTACCAGCGGCGGCGCCGGTTATGGCAGTCGCTGCGGTGGTACTGGGTGTCACCGCGCTGACGCTAGAGATAATCCGAGCCTCCTTAATGGACGATAAAACCCAACTGTTTTTAAAAGGCTCCTTCTGGGGCCGTGGCAATTATGCTTACGGTAAGTCCAAATTCAACACCTTGGAACAACGACTGAAGCTTTTTGACCAAGATGCCAAGCTAGAAGATGCGATTAGAGTGATGCAACAAGAGCTGACCGCGTTTGGCGACTATTTATTTAAACCCATCCCACAGCTACTCAATGTCAGTCAAACCGATGGCCTGAGCCGTTTTACACTGCATATCTTACTGCCGGGTTTTGTGCCATTAACCAGCGATGTCAGTGTGTATCTGCAGGGTTATGCGCAGAAGGACACTAAGGATCTACTGGTGAGTCACAGTCGAGAAAACCGCTGGCAAACCAATCAGCTTAACGGCAAGATCACTCTGCTTAATGACACCACTGCCGCGCTGAGCTTTGAGGTCGATGAAACAGAACTGGAAACAGACTATCGTTTTTATCAACTGGCGCTCGCTTATCATAACCCCGCTGGTTATCCTGTCACACTAAAGTATCCGAAAATCACCATCAGTGATGACAAACAGTGGTTTGAGTTCTGGCGCAGCAGTACTGAGTTGGAGTCTTTTGAAATCGAGAAAACTAAATCATGAGTGAGATTAGACAAGTCGGCCCCAACCATTGGGTTGGGCCAGAGGAGTTTGGCTTTACCCCCAACTTCCATATTACCCAACACGGCGTGGATCACTACCCCAATGGTCATTTAATGCAACAAGAACCATTAAATCCAGGTAA
>NZ_JATABI010000099.1:0-3218 GCF_036533795.1 Vibrio sp. M250220
CCGGCAACTCAATAGATGGATCGGCACCTAACGCCATCAACGCTTTAATGGCTACGGGGTTTTCATCATTTACGGCAAAGCCAAGCAGTGTCATCCCGTGTTTTCCTGGGGCATCGATATCTTCAAGCGCTTTCCCAAGTTTGGTGATCTTTTCACCGTCTTTTTTCTTTATCGCCTTGGCAATGTTCAGCATATCCCCTTCAAAAAAGGCGTCGGCATAAGGTTTGCTGCCAAAAATATTCATCAAATCTCCTTTTGCTACCATAGATAAAGCAAGCAGCCCTGCAATCAGAAGCCATCCCCACTTTTTCATTAAGCTCCACTCTTAGTTAGTGTGTGTAAGTCGTTCACTTTACGCTCTTCTAGAGCAAGCCGCACCTGATCCATTCCGTGCATATCGACTTTTTCTTTGGCTTTTACCGCCCCATAACTGATAGGAGCAGCAATCGGTGAAACTAAGCCCGTCGCCGTTGCCACCCCTATCGCTTGAGGGGTAAGAGACTTGGTTTTTGGCAATGTGGTGTCTAGCGATTTATCGCGAACTGCATCGGGCATAACGTGCTTTAATAGAAAGTTCTGTTCTTGAACGTAGGTCAAAATATCGCCTTCCGTCCGATACCCCTTAATCAACGTATCCGGACCTTGTTTGGCTTTTGGGACGCCATATCTTTCTACTGTATTGCTATGCAAACCAGCGGCGTTAAAAGTGACACAAGACATTCCACTTGCCTTACAAGCAGCACTGCCCATGCCTCCACCAAGTGAATGTCCGGATATTTCAACAGGTAAACCTTGCTTCTTGACCGCTTTGCCGATATCAACTGCCCTGCGATAATATGCAGATTCTTTGTCTCTCCCCTGGGCGGAATTATTTTTCCAATCGTCCAGTTTGGGCATTTCTGTGCCTCTGAACACCACTACAGGCTTGGCGCTAGGACCAAAGACATTTTTGTCTGGCATGTATACTTGCGCCTGAAAGTTACTGTCAGGAATGGTTAAATCTTCTGGAAACAACCCTAATGAAGACAACTGTTCAGGGGATGCTTCAGACCATCCTGAATCGCCTTCAAAGTCCTTTCTTAGCTGTAAGCGCCGCTCGTCTAGTTTGTCATCGGGTTTGCCAACTGTGTAAACGTGGTCAGATAACATGGCCTTCTCAGCGGCATCCATATCCATAGCGAATCGATCTGCGGCTTCTGGGTTAGTCGATTTTGCCCGCTCTGTAATTTCTTCTCGCGCTTTTCTTCGCTGTGCTTTTGTGGTGCTGGTTTCTAGCACATCTAGCATTTCTTGTTTGTCTGCACCGTTGTCGACTGCCGTAATAATGGACTGTGCCAGAGAACTCATTTCTTGCAGCTCCATGGCTTTGTTCAATAGTGCGATGTCAGCTTGCACTGCCATTTTCTGCGACGCAGATTTATAGAATTCAGGTGTAAAGATAGAGCTCGCCCAACCACTGCCCAGCGGCTCAGCCAGAGGGGTGATCTTCAAAAATGGTGACTGGCTGGCAACGGCACTTTGTGCACATTTTTGAGTGGGTGAGGAGTAAGGGGTGTCGCCAATGAAAACGTTCCCTGAGCCAACCGAAACCGAGCCACCACAGCCAATCCCATCGCCGACTCGAGCGGCAGGCTTGCCATTGATTGAGACGGTCGAAGAACCTGCGGATATGCTGCGGCTATGGATACCATGCGGCATTTTGGGGCAGGGGCAAGCGTGGAGTAGTACTGTATCGCCTTTTCTTGCGGCAGGCTTTGCATTGATAAAGACATCACTACTACCGGTAACAATGGGGGTGGCAGGAAAACAGCCGTGTCCGGCACAACTGTCTCCGCTTCGTGCTGCTGCTGGCATTAGAGTCTCCTATCCGGATCGTCCGGCTCTTGCGGTTTCGCAGGTGGTTGTGGCTCAACCGCTTTTGGTGCGGTGCCGCTTCCTGGTGAACCACCTTCGTTAATCTTGACCACATTTCCTGAAATGGTGATCCCACCGCCATCGATTTTGACAAAACCTCCAGGTCCTTTGATGGTCAGTTCTTGTTTGGCTTCCAGCACGATGTTGGTGGCATTCAGATAACTTTCATTGTTCACCGCGATACGTTGGTTGGCGCCGATCTCTTTTTCTTCAGACGCCGACATCGATGTGACGCTGCCTCCTTCAATTTTGGTCACCATACCACCAGAGATAAAACGGTTCACTGCGCCAATGACTCGCTGAACTAAGTTACGACCGACCTTGTAGTGGTGATCTTGACCAAACTCTTCGGTGACGTTCTTGCCGACTAAACGGTGGGTATTTTCTGTCACCATCTGAAAGAAGTGTTGACCAATTTTTTGATGAAAATCGAGGCCAACCGACTCGCGGCTGATGTGGTTGATCACGACGTCTTTGTCTTTTTGAGCGTGTAAGTAGATTTGCTCTTGGTCTGCTTGGTCTTCAAATCTCAGCTCATTAGACCCTTTGCCTTGGTGGGTTTGGGTTTTTAATACCGTTCGCGTTTTATGATTTGGCAGAACATAAGGCGGCTTGTTGACTGCATGATAGGTGCGCCCCGTGATGATGGGCTGATCAGGGTCACCATTGAGAAATGAGACAATCACTTCGTGCCCAATGCGAGGCAAAGCGACCATACCGTATTGGCTGCCCGCCCAACCTTGAGAGACTCGCACCCAACACGAACGATGTTCAGGGTTTCTCTCTTCGCGATCCCAGTGGAAATGGACTTTCACGCGACCATGTTCGTCACAGAAGATTTCCTCTCCCTCAGGGCCGACGACCGTCGCGATCATCGGGCCATCGACCCTAGGTTTGGTCTCGGGCTGCGCTTGCCAATTGAGATGAGTCGGGATGGCTTGCCATTGGTTGGCGTAGGTCGTCTTGCCTTGCGTGCCCTCTTCCTCGAGTGCTTGAGCCTGTTCGCCTTGGTGATTGACTTGAACCAGCAGCCAAGGGCGGTTAAAGGATGTGTTGAGGTGGTCACTCAAGGTAAATTTATACCCTGAGCGGAGCAACAATTCGTTGCTTTTGCCTTTGGCTAACAGGGCGTCACGGCGCAGATAACTCAAGCGAGTGCGGGTGAAGGCGATGCCATTTGGGTCACCTTTATAGCGACCTGGCGCATCAAAGTGCACGTAAGTGGGTTGTTGGTAATCCATCTCCGTGCCGTGAGCCAATTGGCTAAAGGAATAAGCCGGGTTTTTAAAGCTGTAGTCTTTGAG
>NZ_JATABI010000100.1:0-3204 GCF_036533795.1 Vibrio sp. M250220
TGTCGGTCGAATACAGCAATCTGAAACACATTTTTTGCTAAATCGATACTAATAAGCCTATATTTCATGTTGGTCACCTTTATCCTTGATTCTGTCAAAAGTTAATCATGGCACATTGCGATGCCGAGATAGAGGTGACCATCTCATCATACACCATAATATAAAACAGTCAGCCCTTCCCCTGTGATGCTCTTAAAGTGATACAATCTGCGCATCAGAATTATCGAGAAACTCTATGTTTATCCATCATGTTAACGGCATCGACTGGCTGGTGATTACCGCTTTTGAAGAACTGAAAACCATGTTTATCGAAGACGCTGGAGCGATCCCCTCTTGCTTCTCTACCGCCAGCGAATTGAGCCTGATTGATCAAGCAAAACGCGCTTATGGCTACCTGCCAACATTGAGTGGAGTCATCACCGATACCGGCACTTTTCAAAGTCAGGATAACGAAGAAGATTTAAACCCACAGCTTGCCTGCCTAGTTGAGGGATGTGGTCGGGTGTTTATCTATCACGGTGGCTTTGTCGCTTTTGTCGATGATGAGCAAACCTTTATTACCCGAATGGACTGACAAGTTTTCGGTAAGTAGATATCGGTGAATTAAATGTAGCCGGGTCTTATCTTCAGTAGAAGCTCAATCCTGCGGTTGTTCGATGACGGTAAAAGACAGATTAGAATATGTATTTTGAAGCCATAGTTGATTGTTATATGCCTAGCTTCTATCTATACTTAGTGCGTATTAATAATGCGCATACGGTTACTTTATGAGAAATGCATATAGCACAAACGCACCTAAAAAGGCTACAAACCTGAGTCTAAACAGCGAGTTGCTCGCCGAAGCTAAACGCCTAAACATCAACCTGTCAGCGACAATGGAAAAGGCGTTGGAAAAAGAAGTAAAGCAACAATTGAAAGCTGAATGGTTAAAGCAAAATGCCGAAGCGATTGAAGCTTGTAATGACTTAACTGTCAAACATGGACTATTTTCCGATTCATACCGAGTATTCTAATGTCCCAATTTACGCTTTATAAAAACAACGAAAAGCGCACGGCTAGCATTTACCCATATTTTGTGGATGTTCAAAGCGAGTTACTAGATTCTTTGAATACTCGATTGGTTATTCCCTTAACTCCTGCTGAGTTGCTTGAGAAAAAAGCCCCTAGTCACCTGTGTCCTACGATTCATATTGATGAAGGTGACTTTGTGATTCTTACCCAACAGATGGCTAGTGTACCAATTAAAATTCTGACGACTCCAGTCAACGATCTAAGCGCATTTAGAAACGAGATTATCGCCGCTATCGATTTTTTGGTTACCGGCATATGACGCTTTGTGAAGCGGGAGCAAGGCAATTCCGAAGTTATTGCATATCACTATAATGTCTCTTTACGGGATGCTGACTTATTAACTTGTGCGGATACACTCACATCTACAACCCAGAAGATTCAAATCAGTCTGATTGCCCTTCTAACTCAACGGCAACTGGAAAGTACTCTTAATCTCTTTAACCGATACATTGGACTGAATCGCGCTCACGCCTTTTACCCGTCTTATTGAGCTGATGCGATCAAAGTATTCATCTAAGTCTTTTGCGACTACCTGAACGATGTAATCTGCGCCGCCAGCTATACAGTGACACATGGTGATCCAGTCTGATTCCGCTACATAGTCCTCAAATGGGTCAGTATTTTCCACTTCATGACTGCCCAGAGTCACCAGAGTAAAGCCCGAAACCTGAAAGCCAAGCTTCTTGCGGTTCAGTCTTTCGGCATAACCTTCGATGTAGCCCTCTTGTTCCATTTTCTTCCAGCGGCGCCAGCATGGCGTTTCGCTCAGATTAACTTCTTCCGCTAACTTGCTGTTGCTGATGCGGCCATCTTTCTGGATACGTTCAAGAATGGAAAAATCTGTACTGTCTAACTCAAAGTTGGTGGATTCTTTCTTTTTCATAGGCTAAATAGAAATAATTTTCTCAATTTAATGATTACCATAACCCAGATAGCAATTTTATTCCTGTAGAGATAGGTAGACTGGATCTCATATCGCAACAATGACTTTATGGGAGTGAGCAATGAGTGCTCAGTTAATGACAGCTTTTATGCTGTTCGCAATTTCAATGACTCCAGGTGCGGGGAATATTGCTTTAATTGGTCTGTCGTTCGCTCCTCGGAGTGGATTACTGCTTACTCCACAGCAGCAACCTTACGCTTATGATAGTAGGGAAACTCTACTTTCAGGCAAAGGCAGTCATCTCCTAGCGGCTAGTGAACACTTACTCTTACTCGATGACAATCCACCGATCAAACGTATTGGTATCACCTTTCGTCCCGAGGGTCTGTTTATCCTTCAGCATTCGATTAACGTCGTACAGCCGATGAGCGCAATCAACCAGTGTCAGATGATGACTGAGCTAGGATTTACCGAACTGGACGCACATAAGGTAAGTGCAGATTGTTACGCGGAAAATGTCGGTTCTTACAAAACTCTTGAGAAGTGTGGCTTCGTTCAGGAAGGACGTCAGAAAGACTACTATAAGCTTGAGCACGGTTTTGATGACAAGCTCTATTATGGCATGACAGCCGAGCAGTTCAGTGCATTAAACCGCTGATAAAGCAAAAGGCCGTTAAACACCTTAGTCGGATTTAACGGCCTTTTTGTATCAAGTGCTTAGTTAGCCTGGTTCTGGCTCTGAAGCTTCTCTTTCGCTTCTTCAACTTTAGAGAAGTCCAATCCCAACTCTTCAACCGCTTCTTTGATTAGCGCAGGGTTTTGCATGACTTGCGCCATCAGCATTTGAAGTTTGTCTTGAGGTAAGCCCAATTGACTGATAGATGCCATTGCAGCAAAAGGGTTTTGTGTCAGAGTCTGAAAAATCTCGTTGATTTGTGCGTCGCTGATGTTGCTTTCTTTTAGCAGTGCAATAATCGGATTCATCATGTTTCCTTTTTAGTTGGTACTCATTTCGCCAGAGTGTAGCACTGGTTCGGGTACGATTGAACTCCCAGCCGGCAGGATTCCAATGCTACTTTGTAGGGCGATGTTAGTCGCAGATGTAAATTACCACCTTCTAAAGAAGGTGGCTTTGTGTGAGCCCCCTAAAAGGGGGCCTTTGTTTAATCCAACGCCAACTGGTGCTGCTCTACTCGCTCTTGCTTCTCTTGATGTCTTACATATCGGCGTATGATTTCTTCATTGATTCC
>NZ_JATABI010000101.1:0-3067 GCF_036533795.1 Vibrio sp. M250220
GAAGCGTCTATAAACGGTACTCCACTCACCGAATTCAGAAGGTAAATCTCTCCATGGCACGCCAGTTCTCATTCGAAACAGTATCCCTTCGAAAGTCATCCGATGCTCTGGTTTATTATAAACTCGACCGGTACTCGTCATCACTTGAAATAGCTTTTCCCATCGTTTATCAGTTAGCATTGTCCTTGGCATGGTGAACTCAGTTGTGATTTGTTTTTGGCGAAATGATTATAACCTTCACCATGCCGTTCAAAAAATCATCACGAAAGATCAACAGACCCTAGACAATAAACAAAATAGGACTAAACTTACAAGCGGGCAAGCAAGTTCCTACATTTATCATTTGGAGAAGCTTGTTATATTCGGAACATCATATGGCGTAGAACTACAACTGTTATTGATATTTTTAAATCAAGGGGGAGTGCATGAATAGTAAGAGTTGAAAAAATCTAATCGAGGCTCAGGAATGGGTTAATAGTTTAGTGGAATCAGACTTGAGTAGAGAACAGGTGCTAAAATCGATTATGGAAGAAATATACACCAACATAGAGATTTTAAATCTCAAAATGCAAGATTTAAAATCAATGATGAGCGATAGAAAATCGTACCAAAAGGAATGCATAAAATAATTAAACTTGGTAGTAACACCAATTTAGCTAGTGATGATTTTTACACATCGTCTCTGGGATAGATTATATTGGGACATAAAAAGAAGCCGGAGAAAATGAATAAATTCAAATTTCAAATATTAACAACATTAAGTTTATTAGTCGTAGCCATTATAACCTCCTTGGTTGCTGTGAATTTTCTAGCGTTTAAAGAAGAAAGTGTTTCTTTAACGAAGGCAATTATTAACGAAAAAAACAATACAATAGAGAGGGTACTTTATGAAAGTTTCGACAACTATTTAGATAACTTAAATAGTGTGAGTTTCGCGTCAGCAGAAATTTTTGATGGTGTACCAACTAAAAGCATTTTGTCACAGCTTCAAATGTTGCATAGGGTGGAAGGAAATAAGGTTGATGGTGTTTACCTAATCAGGCGAAACGGTGATAGTTTTGACCATACTGGTAGAAAATTAGATTTCAACCCTAGAAGTTCAAAGCGAGATTACTATTTAGCTATCTTTGAAGATAACTCAACGTATTTTGTCTCGGAGCCTTACCAATCGGCAGATAGTGGAAACGAGGTTATAGCTATTGCTCGTAAAATTGACAATGATACTCTGGTTCTCTTGACGATTCATACATCGTCTGTTTTCAACGTTTTTTCTGGTCGCTCGGACATTTTCATTTATTCTAAAAATGGAAAAATTATCTTCACTGCTTACCCTGAATTGAACGGTAAAAATATTTATGATGTCCGACCTGTTTACAAACAATTCCGAACTGGTAATACACAACTTACCTATACTGCAGATGTACGAGGCATTGATACAACATTTACCGCGTATTGGGGAAATAATGAAGTAAGCGGGTGGCAGTTTGTCAATTACTCTACTCATGATGCCATTCAGACAAATGCAAATCGTCAATTAGTTAACTCTCTTTTGATAGGTGGTGGGGCTTTAGTTATATCGGCTTTGGTTATGTTAGCCCTAGTCAATAAGCTTGTCCTCAAGCCTGTTGGTGGGTCCCCTATGGAAATTGCAAAGTTGATTGAGGAAATGGCAATTGGGGACTTAACAAAACAGTTAGATAGCACAGGGAAAGAAACAGGCATATACCAATCTTTAATTAAGTTATCTAAACAGTTGTCTGAGCTTATAAAAAACTCACATGGTATATCAGAAAGAGTTTCTTCAGCATCGCAACAGCTAAACGTAGTTATGAGTGATACTAAATCTAACGCCCTTGAAGAGTTACAACAAATGGAGCAGATTTCCACCGCTATTAATGAACTTTCTTCGACTTCTCAAGAGGTCAGCCAACAGGCGGCTTTAGCTGAAGATAAAGCCAAAGGCGCTAAAGGCAACGTAGAAAGAGGACAGATTATGTTAGAAGATAACATTAATTTGACCAGCTCAATTAACGCCTCGGTTAATCAGAGTGCCAATCTAGTAGCAGAGCTCAGACAATTTGCTCTTGAAATTGGCTCCGTTACAGAGGTGATTAATTCTATTTCTGAACAGACAAACCTATTGGCACTGAATGCCGCGATTGAGGCTGCAAGAGCCGGTGACCATGGGCGAGGGTTCGCGGTTGTAGCAGACGAAGTTCGTAACCTTGCCTCAAAAACGCAGAAATCGACAATAAGCATCCAGGAAATCATTGAGAAGCTTCAGAAACAGTCGGAGAGAGCACAAGAAAATATGGAGAAGAATGTCAACCTAATTGAGCAGTCAGTTGAGCTCATTTATAACGTTAAAGCTTCATTTTCAGATATATCAAGCGCCGTGGAATCTATATCAGAAATCAACACTTTGGTGGCTACGGCAGCACAAGAGCAATTTTGTGTAACTGAAGATATTTCCAAGAATACAACTTCGGCGTTTGACTTAGTTCAGCAAAACGTATCTGGTATTGACGAAACGCTTCAAGCATCTGTTGAGTTATCACAGATGGCCGAGCAACAAAAAAGTGAATTAAGGTTCTTTAAAATATAAATTGTCAAATTAATTTGGTGCTTCTGATGTGATGGGGTTTTCTCCAAGTGAGCAGACCTCATCGCAACAAGAATAATGTAATAAACCATTTAGGTAGATATAAAAGCAATAAGGTACCTCTTATGTATTGGTTAGAAGTTTGTAATAATGAAGAAGTAAAAAGGCTTAATGAAGTTACTATCGCTTGCTTCCAAGACGACATTAAGTTGTTGGTTGAGAATAAAAGTGACTTACCAAAACACGAAGATTGTTCTTATAGCATTACCAAAATTTTTTATGACAAGTGTGCGCTTGGAGAAACGTCAAAATCCAAGTAAAAATCCACCTGCATAGCAGGTGGCTTTGAAAGGCCCCCTAAAAGGGGGCTCACTGTTAGTTTTCTAACCCAAGACGCATCTGACGCTCCTCTTCTTCCTTTCCCACACGATCTTGATGTCGGACATACCTGCGTATAATTTCCTC
>NZ_JATABI010000102.1:0-2980 GCF_036533795.1 Vibrio sp. M250220
TGCGCAACACCCGAATACTAGCTTGTGGACTAACCCTGCAATTAGAGAAGCGACCTATGCGACAGGTTATGCGGTCTCCGCTGTTGCCGCTGTGTGGCGAGATGCGAAATGGGAAATTCTTGCTAAGGATTCCGAATTACTTAAAAAAAGCCTTAACATAGCGATAAAAGAAGAAGGTGCCTCAAGGGCGGCAATGCTCAAAACTTTTGCGAAAACCACGGCAGCAGTCTCTTTGTTTGGCTTGATTGCCACGGGTTTTGAAACATGGGAAAGTGGTGAAAAAGCTTGGGATTCTAGTAACTCTCCAATGGAACGGTTGGGCTATGGGTTAAAAGGGGCATCCACCTTTGCTCAATCTTTAGTCTTTCTACTCCAATTTAGAGCAAATATACTGAGTCTATTCGGCACTACCAGTATTGGAGCTATTATCGCCCCTTGGATGCTGACCACGCTGATGGTTGCAGGTATTGTTTATTTGATTGCTGTTATCATCATTAATGTCTTTAAACGTTCAGAACTTGAGAAGTGGTTGCTTCACTCCATATGGGGCAAACAATCTAAGCAATGGAAGCCTATCGAGGAGTTAACTCACTTAGAACACATTATTCATAAGCCTCAGGTTCAGCTTAACTCAGTCCCTAACCGAAAACCTTCCCAATGGATGGACACTGGCACCAACCAATGGCAATTGGAGTTGACCTTGCCTGCATTTACTATAGGCCAACGGATTGGCTTACAAATAACGCGTAAGCCCAAACAAGTTTATAGTTATGGCACCAGTGAGGCGATGCCAGCTGTTATGCTTAATGAGCAGAACGGCACATGGAGCCAAAAAAAAGAAGAAGGTAGCCCCATCACCTATCGATTAGATTTGGGTGGTAGTACGGAGGATACCATCACGGTACTGGTTAGCATGCCGTTTAACTGGCAAGCCTCAAAGCATCAACAACTGGGCTATATAGCGTCAGGTAAAAAACAAGGTGATTTAACCGTAGAGCCTGCGCCAAAAGAATTTGGCACTCGTCTTATTGAAGTGAGAATAGACCAATGAAGAATAACCAAAGCATAGAGTCTCTAAAGGAACAACTTTATAACGCTGAGGTAGCGTATTCTTGGGAACACAAAGGGTCATCGATAATTGGCAAACACGGCCATTTAATAAATTGGGGAACGTCGATATTAATCTGTTATTCATTGTTCGGCTTTTTTTGGTTTGTTCTCGATGGGCTAACAGTGGACTCACTCGCTTTTTGGGGGCTTTTTGCCCTCACAACAATGATGATGCTGGCCTCAAGATATTTGTATTTACCCGATAAGCTCCGCTGTTATCACTTAACCTCAATCGGTATTCACTATACAGAGCAAGATATGATCCCAGAGGTGGCGTATAAAATCGTGCGCGGCTTTGCTTGGGTGGGGATTGTGGTGTGTGTTATTGCTGTTTTGTTACTTGGCCCGTTAGCCTTAGTGGGTGCGGGGGCATTTGCACTGATGTCATTTGGGATGACCAATTTTAAACCAACCGTTGATAAGTGCTGTCTGTTAATTGATGATCGCAGTGTCGTGTTTAATTTAATCAACGATAACGTACTTTCTTTTACGATTCCTGAAAAAGGTCAAATGGGATACAAGGGATTGATATTCACATCGACTCTCGAAGAAAAGCAAGCGTTGTTAAATAATTTGTACTCACTTTTCCATGAGCTTGAGGTCATCAAAATCAAAAGACTTAATGATCAATTCAAACATTCAATTTATCAGCGAGATGAAGAGAGTGCAACAGAGTAACGTTCTCGCTTTCTCACAGAGTGGTTAAATTTGGGTGGCAGTACTGGTCGATACCATCACGGTACTGGTTAGCATGCCGTTTAACTGGCAAGCCTCAAAACATCAACAACTGGGCTATATAGCGTCAGGTAAAAAACAAGGTGATTTAACCGTAGAACCTGCGCCAAAAGAATTTGCGACTCGTACTATTGAAGTGAGAATAGAATAGATGACCTCTAATGACAGAATCGAAACATTAAAAGAAAAGTTGTACCAGGATAAGGTAGTTTATTGTTGGGAGCATATTGGTCCCGATGGAAATTATTCTCCAATTATTCGATGGCTCCTAGCTCTATTTATTGGCCTATTTTTACCAATATTTTTAGTGATGGTGAGCAGTACCGCTA
Organism: Vibrio sp. M250220; assembly: GCF_036533795.1. Taxonomy (NCBI): domain Bacteria; kingdom Pseudomonadati; phylum Pseudomonadota; class Gammaproteobacteria; order Vibrionales; family Vibrionaceae; genus Vibrio; species Vibrio sp. M250220. The sequence goes on from NZ_JATABI010000102.1 coordinate 2,175, forward strand.
TGTGGAGTGCAGGTTTTTGGTTTTGTTTTGTTTTGGCTACAATAGGAGTTTTGATAACAAGATATTTGTTTATTCCGGATAAGCATCGCTGTTATCACCTAACTACACTGGGTATCCATTACACAGAGCAAGATATGATCCCAGAGGTGGCGTATAAAATCGTGCGCGGCTTTGCTTGGGTGGGAATTGTGGTGTGTGTTATTGCGGTTTTGTTACTTGGCCCCTTGGCGCTTGTCGGTGCAGGGGCATTTGCACTGATGTCATTTGGGATGACCAATTTTAAACCAATCGTTGATAAGTGCTGTCTGTTAATTGATGATAGCAGTGTCGCCTTTAATCTAACGAACGATGGTGTGATGTCATTTGCTGTTCCTGAGAAAGGTGTGCATGCCTTCTCAGGTGATATCTATATCTCTCTTGAGCAAAAAGAAGAGTTACTTGCTTACTTAAAAAAGACTTTTCCCAACATAGAGATCGTCAAAATCAAAAGACTTAATGACCAATATAAACACCCTGTTTATCAGCGAGATGAAGAGAGTGCAACGGAGTAACGTTCTCGCTTTCTCACAGAGTGATTAAATTTGCGTGGCAGCACGGACGATACCATTACAGTGTTAGTTAGCATGCCGTTTAACTGGCAAGCCTCAAAGCATCAACAACTGGGCTATATAGCGTCAGGTAAAAAACAAGGTGATTTAACCGTAGAGCCTGCGCCAAAAGAATTTGGCACTCGTCTTATTGAAGTGAGAATCGACTAATGAATAATGATCAAAGTATAGAGTCTCTTAAGGAACAACTTTATAACG
>NZ_JATABI010000103.1:0-2747 GCF_036533795.1 Vibrio sp. M250220
ATCTTCATGCGCAGAAGGATTTTGACTCGATAGTGCTGAATGACATGACCACTCATGTTAAACACGACCAACATATCACGATCGATAACGACCATTTCACTCAGATTAAAAACCACCACAACCTCACCGTGGAGGGCGAAAGCCGCACTTTGGTCAAACAAGATGCCACCTCGATTGTGGAAGGGAATCTGCATCAAAAAATCGCTCAGTTGCATGCATTTGAAATTGGCAATGAACTCCACATCAAAGCCGGTATGAAGGTCGTTATCGAAGCGGGTTCTGAAATGACTTTGAAAGCCGGTGGCAGCTTTATAAAACTAGACGCGTCTGGTGTTAGCTTGGTTGGGGCGAAAGTCAATATAAACTCGGGTGGAAGTCCAAGCAGTGGCAGTGGTTATGGCGGAGAGATAAGCAAGCTGCCAAATGGTTTAGAAACTCAAATGCCCCCACAACCGATAACGCTGCCAGCACAAGCTACTGTGGACGCTAATACCTCATTGCTCAAACCCTGTGAGCAAGGAAAGATAAAATGAAACAGTTGAATATTACCCAATGGCTATATGAACAACGCGAGCTAAACAAAGGCCTCTACGCCATTGTCGACCCACGCTCCCCCCACCAACCTCAGGTCGCTTTCTACCAGTGCGGTGGTGAAGATGGTGGGCCACTAATGAGCTTAGATACTCTGACCAATCCAGAAGATGGCCCTTGGTTACTGCCTGTTAACGCACAGTTTATAGAATGGTGGCAGCAAGATGACCATGCACAAAGCGGTATTATTGTCAGTACCGACTCTGTTCAAAAAGAGCTTCGCGCCCATTTAGCGAGCCTGTTTCAAGCAATCTTACTCGGTGAACGCGTCTTTTTTTCTTTCTATAACCCCAGTTATATTGGCGCAATGCTGCCGCGTTTACTCCCTGAAGAAGTCAGTCAGTTACTCAGGAATCACAGCGTATTAATCCACTACAATCAACAGTGGCAAAGCTGGCAAGCAGACGTGCCCACCCAGCAAACTTTGGCTCAAGATCAAAATACGCCTTGGTGGATAATTAAAGAGCACCACATTGATAACACAGCTAATGTACCATTGCTGAGTCGTAACGTAGAAAGCTGGCTCTGGCAGAATCAGTCTCAACTGATGGAAACAAGAATTGACCACAACATGCCGCACTTTGATAGCGCCTTTCAAGCACATTTTACGGCAATGGAATTAGCACCAGATAGTCAAAAGCAGACCCTACAAGAGAAAGCACTAACGGCCAGTATTATCACTACCCATAAGCAAGCCTTCCTGAATCAGGTGTCGATTCAGAAAACCATTGTTGGACTGCGAGATGATGAATTGCTGTTTGGATTAAAAACCCTGTATCACCAATTGCAAGGAGAAGCGTAATGGCGATTGAAATGTACAATCACTGCGTATTGTGTAACCCCGCAGTCAATTGGTTAGAGGTTGAGTTTCGTAGCGAAAACGATGAACCGATAAATGACTTAAAGGTGACCATTACTAACCCCAGCACACTAGAAACGCATCAACAGACCAGTCGCCAAGGGAACTGTAATTTTGCCAATCTGGCCGCAGGGGAGTGGGTGATCAGCGTCGAAACAGAAAACCTGTTAGCCACGGTAGAACAGTATAAGAGTCGCAACGAACAGACCCCGTCGCCAGTTGAATCAAGAGCAGAGTCAGAGCTGGGTGCGGTTCATCAAAACCGTAAAAAATACGCCTTAGTGAGCGTGGGTGATTTGTGGTCAACCCCACCTCAAGATTCGTTCTTGACCGAGCACCATAGCGCACTCAAAGCCAATGCACGTAAAGATATTAAAGGGGTTCGTGCCTCACACAGCACCACCCATGTGCTCGAGATAAAAGCCCTACGCAGCTATATGCCAATGATTGTTGATACCGATGGGTTCAACTTGGTGAATAGTTACACTTTTGCTTTGTTGTCGAAACTGGCGTATGCCAGTAAAGAAAAAAGTATTGATAAACACTCAGTCACTGATAGCACGGGGAGTTTGTCTACTGTGATTGAAACACTGAAGCTGAAACAGCGCCCGTTGCAGTCAGGAGACTTAGCCGTTAATTGGCTACTGATTGAGATTCCTTACAGCCAAGCACTCAACTTTAATTATTACGCTGATAATGACATTGGTGCTCAAGGCTACATTATATACAACCACGATACTGCCATAATCGGTGTTCGCGGTTCTGAAGTAGCTTTGGGCTCACAAGGCAAAGAGGACGAGACAGAAAATTCATTATTCATTTTTAAAGCAAAAAATGGGATAAATGCCGTATTTAACGCCCCTGTGGTGCAGGATTTTGTCAGAACAAATTTCGATGCGGCACAAATCGCTCCTCCTGAGTTTGGGGGAACCTATTTGCATCGCGGATTTTATCAATATGCTATGGCTTTTCGAAAATCAATTGGAGATCAATTAGATCAACACAAAAACAAAATTATTTACGTCTGTGGACATAGCTTAGGCGGTGCAGCTGCACTGATCATGAGCGCATTAATACAAGATACCTATTCGCCATCAACATTGCGTTTGTACACTTACGGAATGCCGCGCACAGGAACGCGAAGTTTGGTCGAGCGTTATCGCGATATTGTCCATTATCGGCATGTTAATAATCACGATCTCGTTCCCCAAATCCCGATGACATGGGCTAATACCGACCCAACCGAAGGTCTCGAACTGTCTGACATTTTCAATAGCAGTGTGAATTTAGCCAAAAA
>NZ_JATABI010000104.1:0-2676 GCF_036533795.1 Vibrio sp. M250220
GTAGGCGACAATTTGATGAGTGTGAGAATAGGTTTTCTCAGTCAAATGCTCGATTAGGTGCATGGTTTGAGTAGCAGAAAGCTTGCTTTGGCTTCCGCCATTTTCAGGCTTAAGTTTTTCAGAAAGAACGTAGTCACTAAGGTGGCGTGAAACGGTTGACTCATGAATGCGAAGAGCTTGAGCAATCATGGTCTGACTCCACCCCTCTGTGGTAAGCAATACTGCTTTAATACGGTCACGCACTCGACCATCACGAGTAGAATCGTGCATTTGTTCGAGTTGCAGTTTCTGCTGAGGAGTCAGTGTAATTCTCATGGTTCGTAGCATGATCCTGATTCTAAAGAAAATCAAGCATCTTCAATGATCAGGGGTATATCCAAATAACAGCTAGTTAGAAGGGTGGCTTTTCTCAATACCATCATCCATACCATGCTCAGAATTTTTTTGATTTTTTTTGATCGTCGACGCTTTAGTTCGGCTTTGGCCCAGGCTGAGGATTCTTGCATATCACGACGAAGCTCTTGTATCTCTTCAACACTAAGCCGTCGCGGACCCGAGGTAATTCTATCCATCTTGTGCCTACAACTTGTCGCAGTACATTTTAAAACGCATCAAAACATGAGTTACCAGCAAGAAACCTTGGGGGTATTTTTAGATTATTTTTCATACACATCTTGAAAGCCATCAATACTGCCCAAAGATTATACAACGAGGAATAACCTCGTTAAATAAAAGGATCAAATCATGGGTTTGAAACCAGGGCCAAAACCAATAGCCAAGTCGACCGGCAAACCAGATCAACGTCGACGTGACAACAAAAAAACTCCAGGAAACACTCCGGGCTTAAAGCCGAGCAAATCCTCGACCAAGTAACGCTACCTCAATATCGAGTCAGAGTAAGCGGTACTGACTCTTATTGCTAAAACCCAAAACACCCTTTTTCCCCGAATTCATTCAGAGTAAATACTCATTCATATCTTGTTACTGTGAGTTTACCCTACAGGAACTTATCCGATTTCAGATCATTAAGAAATTATTCTTTTCTTAGAGCCATAACTCCCTTGCGCGTTGTTACTAAGTTATTGCTTGTGAGTTGAACCGATAATTGAAAGACGGCATAAGTTGGTATAGCTGGTATATGCAAACAGACTTCTATGAGTTAATGAAGGTCTATTTACTTGGTCGCCTAGGTCACGCTCGCGGTACATTCATGCAAAAGAGCGGTCGTACAACATGTGAATACAATTTCTAAAAAGAGAAAAACGCCCCTAAAGGCATGATCTGTAGAGCCGTTCAAGTTTGCGACTAAACAATAATCTAGTAGTTAATTAATCTAAAGATACGTTTCGTTTCTCCATCGCATCAGCTATTGTAACAATGCCAAATTATGCCGAGAAACTGATTAGTTGTGGTTTTCTCAAAAAACTACTCATTACAGCGGAGTGGCTTTCAGCAAATTGTAAACCTCACCCATTTTGATGTGTTGTAGGGAGCGATGTTTATCGATTCAGAATAGAGTGGAGATAATTGAAGCTGCAACAAGGCGATAAAAATCATAGATATAGGTCTTAATTTATTGTGGCTCAACTTTCTCTATCGTTGTTGTCGTGCTAAAATACTGATCATTAATACAGGCGATATCCTGTTGGTAATTGAGCGGAGTTAAAATGAACAAATTAAAAAAAAGTGTGACTGTACGTTTTTTTTCCATTGATGCAACTAGCTCATTTTTCGAAAACTTTTCAGCCAACTATGCTGTTAGTTGTGAAGGGGTATCGTGCTCCAGAATTATAACCAATAGAACTGTTAAGCATCTGATTAAAACTCTTCCTAATCATAACGATGGTTTCATTATTTCTGTAGTTAAAGAAAGGAATACTTGGCAAACAAAGGCAACCAGAGATGGAGAAATTTCTGGTCTAGCTTTAAACCAAGGAATTATCGGTGATCCGTATTACTTCAGTGTAATCCCAGAGAGAAAGCTCATACTTGGGTTTACGACAGGCCCTATTGGTAGCTTGAAAAGTGTAGCTAAATTCGCTTTAGAGCAGTTTAATTCTAATCGGACGGAAAAAATCGATCTATCTTTAATACCTAAAGAAAAAGAATACGATAAGCTAAGAGAACTTCCAGATTATAGCAGCCTTCATTTTAAAATAAACTCGTCTTCATTATCAGATTTATCTGATGATGCGCCCCTATTAATTAAAAATTTAGGCTCAGCACCTTATATAGATAATAATATTCAATTATCTCTCGACTTAGACTGTAGCGATGAGCCTGAAAGTATTATAAATAAAGAAAGTTTAATAGAAATTGTTAACTATTTATCTGAAAATGATGCTTGTACTTTACTTAAGGTGAAAGGAATTGATAATGATGGCCAAAAAGTTAATTTAGATTTTGGAAATGCCTTTATGAATTATAAAGCCGATCTTAAACTGAGAAGTAAGTATATTGACCAAGATACTTCATTAAAGGTTTTAAGATCGGCTTTAGACTCTATTCATCAAATGTTTAGCTAGCCAGCTAAATAACTGTTCCTAAATATAGATCACTGGTTTGTAGAAAAAGAAGGGAACTCGGTACCGTTTGAGCGATCTGATCAGTCGCCAAACATACAAACCTACAACCGTTACCGAGTTCTCATGATTCTAACATTACCTGACCGCGCAG
>NZ_JATABI010000105.1:0-2670 GCF_036533795.1 Vibrio sp. M250220
ATCATCAATGCAAAGCAATGTGGCAACTATTAAAACGGGTTCGAAACTTTATGGATAACATTTCATCGTTTCCCAGCGGTGGTCATGGAGTACAAAAAGTGAAGCATAATTAGGATCAGCTATTTAGCCCGTCGGTCATCTCGGTTGTAGGAGCCCCGAAGTGTTTTGTCATCAATCGCAACGACTTGCCCCTCAGTAAGGGAATGTACTGCTGACATCCAATTTATAAAGCAAGTATGAAAGGGCTCTGGTTCTATCTTAGAGATAATGCGAGCAATCGTATCATCGGCAGGAATATCATTAACAAACATACCATTACGTTTAAACCACTCATGATGACCAAGGATGTACTCACGAATATCAAACCAACCTTTGGCACCAGCAATAACAGCGCACAATGAGCCGAACAATACGTAACCTTTACTGACTGGCGCTTATCTGCGACTAAATGGAAGTGCTCTTTAAACTCATCGATATGCATTGTGGGTAGGTCTCTTTGTTTAGATATGATCGTCAAACCGATCATTCTAAGTGGTTAGAAAATGTTCGCGATCTCACCCTGATGGATATGGGTGGGGTGATCGGATAATCCCGAAATATTCAAATTGCTAATATTGAAACTTAATTGATACAAATATTATATTTACTTTGTTTATTATCAGTTGAGCGGAAAGGAGCTTTATTTTAAAGAACTTAATATCATGGGATAAAGTTGGTGTATTTATGAATGTTGCAATAAGCTCAACTCAGCTTGGTTTTTTTAAGCAATTTCTTTATATCATTGTTATTTTTTCTTTGGCAATTTCACTTATTGCTTGTGGTGATGAAAGTGAAATGTCGACTGATACTCAGTCTGAGAGGATTAAGGGCAGTGAAAACGGTGGTGTGGCTATTTCAGAATTACGATTTGATTATTTTAGGTTGTCTAACGGAGTTGACTTGTCAGAAGAGTTAAATGTAGAGAGGGACTATTTTCAGATCAATAACGTTGAAAGTTTAAGTGGCGAACGATGTCCAGAAGTCATATACGGAAAATACGAAATAACACTAAAAGATAAAAGCGATAATTTTATCCAATATGATAGTTGTACATACAACGTGGATGGGATAAATCTAAAAAGAAATAATAAAATCGTGGCTAATGTGAGTGTTTACAATGCGTACGAACATTCAGTTGATGGATTGGCACTGCCACCAATTTCATTGGTTTACTCCATTGGTGATGAGCCGTTAGTTATATTGCCAAGAGACTCTATTTCAACATCCTTGCTACCAGAAGGTTATCAGTTAGCCAATGCATCCTTGATTGGTCAGGGTGAGTTAACGATTGATGCAGATGCCCAAAGGCTAACGTTCAGTAGCGATGATGTTGGCGCTAACAGAATCATATTTGATTATAAAAATGATGCGGGTGATTTAATTAAAGGTGCGATAGATATTACTGTTCAGGTTGATAAAAACAATACAGCACCAATTCTAATGCCATCAAATCATGTTGTTTATCTGGGTGAAGAAACAGTTATCGATTTGTCGAATTTCATTAGTGATGATAAGAACTCAAGTGTAAAAATATTTGATGTGAAAGGTTTTGGTGCAGAGCTGATTAAATACTCAGAAAAGAGCATCACCGTCGAATATTCCAACTATGGCAAGTATTATTTGGGAACTTTTGTTAAAGATGAAGATGGGATAATATCATCTGGCATTGTCTCTATTGATGTTTTGGATAGGCTGTCATTGGTTGATGTCTTACCTGGTGGAATAAAAAGTAGCTTCCACCAAACCGTATCTAATTCTAATTTTATTGTTACTTTTTTCTAGTAAGGTTGTTCGATGTTTAAATTAAATGCAATTATTCTTGCACTCTTAACTGTTACTTCAACGTCTTATGCGTCTGAATTAACAGGTTCTGATGTAATCAGCTTGAATGTCTTTAACTCGTCAACTAATCAACCGTTGGAAGGTGAACTGGATGTCAATATAGTCACAAAAAAAACCAGTAAAGATAATTCCGATGAAGTGACTATATCGACGATAGAAAGGTATAAATGTACCTTCTCGAATGGTAGTTGTTCGATTCCTACTGAAATATGGCAATTAATTCAGGACGGGGATGTTAGCTTTTCGGATGGCGATAATATACGTCATGAAATAACCTTTCCAGACAGAAGTGATTTAGGAACACTAGTTAAGCAAAACCATATCAATGTTGCGTCATTTTATTCTGTTTTGGCTAACAATGTTATTGGTGATATTACGCCTAATTCAATAGGTGTTAACGATATCCCGCTCTTCGCTGCGGATGGTAGTTATGTCGGTCCGGAACAAGCTGGCTTAAAGGGCGATAAAGGTGACCAGGGCATTCAAGGTCCCAAAGGTGATACCGGAGCAACGGGCCCACAAGGTCCAGTGGGCCCACAAGGTCCTAAAGGTGATACCGGAGCAACGGGTCCAGAAGGTCCTAAAGGTGACACTGGAGCAACGGGTCCAGAAGGTCCTAAAGGTGACCAGGGCATTCAAGGTCCTAAAGGTGATACCGGAGCAGCGGGTGCCAAAGGCGATAAAGGCGACAAAGGTGATACTGGAGCAACGGGCCCACAAGGTCCAGCGGGCCCACAAGGTCCTAAAGGTGATACCGGAGCAACGGGTCCAGAAGGTCCTAAAGGTGAC
>NZ_JATABI010000106.1:0-2479 GCF_036533795.1 Vibrio sp. M250220
TCATTATTCACCACTAGATTACGTCGATAGCTGCCGCCGTGAGAGAAATTACCTACCGTTTCTGTGCGGCGTGATAAGCGATTTTCTTCGAGCTTTTTAAGCGTGCCACCCCCATCAATAAAGCCATTTTTGATTTGATGAATGAGGTCATATCCAGTCTCATAGGAAATATTTTCCCCGTTATACCCTTTCAAGATAACGTCGAATGCTTGACTAAATTCTTTTATCGCTTGGCTATGTACTGACGTTTCCAAATTCAGTGCAGGAAGAAAAATCAAAAGCTCTTCTGTGGCTTTAAGAACTTCATTATCTAGCTTTCTTTTCTCTACAACCGTTGTTCCCGCATTTAAATAACGCCCTCCCATTGAACTCGCGACACTCTGATAAGTTGCCTCCATTTCTTGTGGACTGGCATGGGGTTTAAATCCATAAACCTGCCCATTACTTTGAGAGAATTTCATCGCTCCAGCAGAAGCAATGAGCGTATTTGAGCCCCAAGAACAATCACAAGCGACGATATCACCATGCAATGCAGCCTGAATATTATCGACAAAGACCGCAATCGTTTCTAAAGGAATGATTTCCCCTTGCCCTTTTTTGCAAGCGGGACACGTCGCTATCATTTTTATCTGCGTGACACCTTCTCCCACATACATGACATTACCGACACCCGATGTCACGACACCTCCTGTCGTCGTTCTATCACCTTTGTGTATTAAACCTCGACCTTCTGCTTGTACTGACATTGTGAGTTCCTTGTTGACTATTTGCGCCCATCAAGGGCATTGGGAGTTCGGAAAATATCCTACGTTAATTGACAATACCTGCCTGTTTTTATTCATTATGATTCGGCTTTATAGCGAGAAAGCGTTCTAGATACTGTTGGCCGTGATACGGAAAACAGCTCGGCTAGAGTATTGTCTTATTCCGTGTATTCGACACAACTCCTTTTGCTGTTTAACTGAAAGTTTGGGCTGATTTCCTTTAGCTTGAGCAATCGCTCATTCCTTCACAGGTTTTCAAACGAATCAAGCCTCTTTCAAACTCAGCAACAGTAGCCAAAATATTAAAGAACATCTGCCCATTGGGTCTATTTGATTGTAAATACTTGATCTTTATGCCAGTTTCAAATCTCGATTTGGTCATATCTCGTCGGTAACTTTGTTGAAGACTATGAACTGATGGTGCCGTTTCAAGCATTACAAATGGTTGGGCATCAAGTCAAAGTCGTTTGCCCTGGAAAGCAGAGTGGTGAAACCATTAAAACCGCGATCCATGATTTCGAGGGAATACTTACGCCTTAACCCTCAAGTGATTGAGATTGTTCAGAGCTTTGTGGCACAAGACAAGCCTATCGCCGCGATCTGCCACGGCGCTCAATTACTGGCTGCAGCAAATGTTATTCAAGGAAAATCCATCTCGGCCTATCCAGCTTGCGCTACTGAAGTCACCCTCGCCGGAGCGCAATATGCAGAGCTAGAAATGGATCAAGCACTCACGGATGGCTTATTTGTTACAGCACCGGCTTGGCCCGCTCATCCGGCTTGGCTGGCACAGTTCCACGCACTAATAAGCTAGACCAAAGGCGTAGTGAGTTTTGCGCGAAATTCACTATGCTAAGAAAAAACAGCTGGGTTAGGAAAGCGATGTGTGAAATCTATTCCGGAGCAGAAGAGCAACTCTTTGAGCTCAAGTCTCGTTCAGTCCGTATCGATGGCGTTGTCATTAGGGCGTGTTGATCTTTGCTGTACGTTTTATGCTCAGCAATACATTGTTAGCCACATTAACATAAATGCCAGCGATACCATGCTGGCATAGTTCCTTTTCAACTTGTCATATCTAGTGGATATTGCTCGATAATGCTTGATTTTAGCAAATGCATTTTCAACTAAATGACGATACTTATATAGACACCAATCCATACTTTCCTTGTCTATATCTTGCCCATAGTTGCGTTTAGCTATGACGGTTGTTCCACCTTTTAATTGGACAAAATGTCGAAAGGGGTCACTATCATAGCCTTTGTCACAAACAATGGTATTCACTTCATCTAACTGTTCTACAAGGCTTTCGGCATGGACAATATCGTGTCGTTGCCCCTCAGAAAGGTCAAAACAGATAGGTAATCCACCACTGTCTACAGCTAGATGGATCTTAGTTGAATTACCGCCACGACTCTTTCCAATGCACTCGCTATCTGGTGTTGCCGCACCAGTACTATGCTGATGAGCACGGACAATTGAACCGTCTAGAAAGACCCATTCAAAATCAGCCATGTTAGATAACTGATTGAAAAGTAGTTTTAAAATGCCTTTTCTAGACCAAAGGTTGAAGCGTCTATAAACGGTACTCCACTCACCGAATTCAGAAGGTAAATCTCTCCATGGCACGCCAGTTCTCATTCGAAACAGTATCCCTTCGAAAGTCATCCGATGCTCTGGTTTATTATAAACTCGACCGGTACTCGTCATCACTTGAA
>NZ_JATABI010000107.1:0-2463 GCF_036533795.1 Vibrio sp. M250220
CAGTGAGACCCACCAAGGACAAGGCTTTAACGAACTGAGTTTTGAAGACCAAGCAGACCAAGAGCAAGTCTATCTTCATGCGCAGAAGGATTTTGACTCGATAGTGCTGAATGACATGACCACTCATGTCAAGCACGACCAACATATCACAATCGATAACGACCACTTCACTCAGATTAAAAACCACCACAACCTCACCGTGGAGGGCGAAAGCCGCACTTTGGTCAAACAAGATGCCACCTCGATTGTGGAAGGGAATCTGCACCAAAAAATCGCTCAGTTGCATGCCTTTGAAATTGGCAATGAACTCCACATCAAAGCCGGTATGAAGGTCGTTATCGAAGCGGGCTCTGAAATGACTTTGAAAGCCGGTGGCAGCTTTATAAAACTGGACGCGTCTGGTGCTAGCTTGGTTGGCCCTAGCGTGAATTTAAACTCGGGCGGTAGCCCGGGTAGTGGCAGCGGGTATGGAGGCCAGCAAGCCGCACTCCCAATGGGGTTAGAGTTGCAGCAAGCGCCGCAAGAGATGGAACCACCACTGGTCACAGAGCAACAACGAAATACGGTTCTTGAGGCAGCAATAAACGGCAGTCCAATTTGCCGAGCTTGTGAGGAGGCTCAGTCATGAAAACTTTCCAATACTCTACCGAGCTTCCACCAGTATCAAGGCTAGCCCGTTGGATGGTTCTCGATGGTGCACTGCTGCCGAAACTTGAGTTTAACATCGCAACGTTAGGCAGAGAGCTGACGACTCCCATCGAGTATCGATCTCTATTGCGTAATACACGTTGGCAAAACGTATCGGATATTGGCCCATACCTTGTTACATGGTCAAAACAAATCCAAGATTGGGCTCATGACACTGCGCCTTATCGGTATGGGGTTATTTTCGAATCCAACGCTTCTATAGATGATCTCGAAACACACTGGAAGAAACTCATTTTGTGTCAGCATGGTGGGTTAGAAAATAATTTAGCTCGTGTATATGACCCCATTATTATGCTTTATTTACTCAAAGCGGCAGATGAAACACGCTTTGAGTCTTGGATGGGGCCAATGAAAAACCTATGGCTACCAAACCTTTTTAACCAGCAATACGGTGAAGCGAAATCGTGTTTGGAAACCCCCCAAGCGTTAAAAGAAGCCTTCTTTACCGATGAAGAGTGGCAGGGCCTGAGTGATGCGAGCACAGCATACACAGCATGGCGACTTATCCAGCACATAGAGGCATATTTTCCTGACAGACTGCAAGCAAGCAAACAAGAAACGCACGCGTTTGTTTTGCAGCAACTGGCTGACTTACAATCGCTTGGTCAAGTCAACGAACAATTCGCCACATATTACCTCAATATCGTTTGCCGACTTGGCGATGTGTTAGGTAAAAGCTCACTTTATCCTCAAGTAACGGCTTGTCTGCATGACGTTAAAGCTCCCTTAGAGCAACGTTTAAAACTCGCCAATCAATTATCTATCTCACTTGCCCAAAACCCACGAGACTCAGTGGAGAACTATCCATGAACTATACCATTCAATCAGGAGATACCTTAACCGGTATCGCGCGCGCAAACGGCATAACCTTAAAAGCGATATTGAACGCGAATCCTAACATTTCTGATCCGAATAACATTCGTGCCGGTGATGTCATTCATATCCCACAGGATGCGGTACTGGTTTCTGGTACTTCAGATCCCGCAACCAATGCGGCCATCGTCGCCAGTTCAAAACCGGTAGACAACGTCGTCGAAGAGTGTCCGCTCAGAGATGAATGGTTCACAGTAAAACCGATGCGTTATGCGGTGGCAGATAAGGATAGCTCAGCAAAACTCCCTGAGACCTTGTCAGTTGGCGTCGACTTAGCCAATATGCAAGAGCATCATTATATTGCTCGAGAGCTCATCGATCATACCGTCTACTTTTATAACGAGGACGATCAGTACCTTATCGAAGTGCTTTATCAAGAGGGTATCGCCCAAGATGCTCGTTGTGTGTTTGGCGAGATGCCTCCAGAAGTGAAATCCGCTTTACCGATTCTAAAGCAAAAACTGAAAACCAAAGCCACCATGTGGCTTAGCATTACGCCACTATCAGAGTTAAGATTATCAAACTTACAAGCCAACCCAGATACCATTATCAAACTCGGTCAGCGTATCGACTTTGCACAAGCTGCGGCAGGCAACGCGCCAGATACCAGACCGCTTTATGATATTGAGAACTTGTTAGCCGATACGCAAGTGGTAGAGAGTGTTCTAAAATGGACGTTTCCTGCCTTAGAGCCTGTCTCTGATATCAATGGGATACGCGTACCATACGAAGCACAAACGCCTAAAAATAGCTACGCGGTCTGTCTGGTTGATGCGATTGGTATCGCGACCGATCTGTGCCGTGAGTTCTCTATTGCTTACGATCTCACCATGTCGAGTTTGAGCACGTCGCAACATCCTCTCCAGATGGCAAAGTTAACCA
>NZ_JATABI010000108.1:0-2334 GCF_036533795.1 Vibrio sp. M250220
GCAAAAAAGTGGCGGTATTTAATGTTGTTTTGGTTATTCGCGGTAAAGAACGCCAATGGTTTCCATTCTATTCGCTGGCTATTGAGTTTTGTTAGAACAGAATGAGCGTGTGTGACCCAGTAGTCATAGCCGTTGTAAGCCTCTTCCAGTGAAGGAATTTTGCTGTTGGTTTTTAGATCTTTACTATTAAGAGAGTCATCCAATCCAATCGATTTTCTCTCTTTATGAAGGGTTGTCAAAGCGTCGTAAATTTGCAGGTCGACATTAGAACTATAGAATCGATGCTGCTTTGAAAACTTATATGTATGGCCTTTATCGTTAATGGTCGTTTTGGCTGCATGATCGATGGCTTGTTGCTCAAACTTATTGATCGCTTCATCCAGGTCTTCGATCAGTTCTTGCTGTAACTTACGTAATTGTTTGACCCTGAGTGATTGGGCGCCTTCAATCGCATCTTGCTTGAGCATCACTTCGCCTAAGGAACTCCCCTCTATCCTTACAACGGCACCTTCAACTCGGCTTTCGATGTTCTCAATCTTTATTGAATACGCTTTCTCAATTCGATCAATATCGGCCGTTACGTTGATGAGATTAATCTCTCTATCATCATCTGGGAAAGTTAGCTCATTATGGTTGTAGGCTTTGTGCAATGCGGCTCTCTCTAGCAGTGCCTTACGATAGGCCGCGGCTTTTTGGGCGCTAATCTGGTTTAGGAACACTTCATGGGTAATGCTATTGAATTGATCCATTACACCTAGTTTGGTCAACTGTGCGAGCACCGTTTGTTTATCGCCATTTAATGCTTGTTGGCAACGCTCATTATCTTCGGTGACGTATTTTTTTGCCTCTTCTGTTAAGAGTATTAGCATTTGTTTTGTTGTGTGTGGGTGCTCAGGGACATAAAGAGCATCGACATATTTGGGGGTGGAGCATTGAGTGAGTATTAACTGGTTGTTTGAAAAGGTCTGTTTTTCTGCACGTTCACCTGAAGTGTTATCGATTTCTTCGGGCAGAATTAGCTTGTTACCATCGAAAATTAGGTCGATATCTTTAATCTGATGAGCGTTAAGTTGGTGCAATGTTGCCACTTCGGTATTGTAGTATTTGGCAAGCTGAGAGAGGGTTTCTCCTCGTCGTATCACGTGTGTTTTCATGCGAGTAATTCCTTGACGAGTTTGGTCGTAATAAGAGTATTTGAGGCGTGGCTGTTTTGACTCTCCACGCTGTCTAATGAATAGCGGTTCGACACTAAAGGGGATAAATGGGCAGAGTGAGCGAGTCCTAAAATGCCATCAATCTCATTTTGTTCTCCATACTGAGCAATCTTGGCAAAGGTGGAGGGGGAGTAGAATCTCAGCAGGTATAACCGCCCGTTTTCACTCGTCACCGTGATGTTTTTTTGTAGAGACGCCATCGCTTGATCTGCGGTAACTTGTTGTGAAAAAGTGAAAACGACGCCACTAGTCGCCCACTCAGAGTCTGTTTCCCATCTTTGCCAAATCGCGCTTTTTGGCGCTACTCGGATACAAATAGGACTTAAATCTATCTGATGCTGCCAGTTTGTGCCTAAGTACAGCGGAAACCACTGTTGTTCATTTTCAGCACATACTTTTTTTGCGTCTGGCACTCGAATGGTATCCAGAATTAGGTAGCTATAATTATTCGACTTCATGATTTGTACACTCACAATTTGTTTTAGCGCAGCTGCCATCTGTGCGTTTTTGGCATAACTCAGCACCAGAGATATCGAGAGTTGCTAGCGTAGTTAGCAAGCTCGACATCGTGGATGTTGTCGGTGCCGCCAAAAGCGGCTCCGGCGCTTGCTGCAAGTCTAATCCCATTGGGAGTGCGGCTTGCTGGCCTCCATACCCACTGCCACTGCCTGGGCTACCGCCCGAGTTTAAATTCACGCTAGGGCCAACCAAGCTAACACCAGACGCATCCAGTTTTATAAAGCTGCCACCGGCTTTTAAAGTCATTTCAGAGCCTGCTTCGATAACGACCTTCATACCGGCTTTGATGTGGAGTTCATTGCCAATTTCAAATGCATGCAACTGAGCGATTTTTTGGTGCAGACTCCCTTCCACAATCGAGGTGGCATCTTGTTTGACCAGAGTGCGGCTTTCGCCCTCCACGGTGAGGTTGTGGCGGTTTTTAATCTGAGTGAAGTGGTCGTTATCGATTGTGATATGTTGGTCGCGCTTGACATGAGTGGTCATGTCATTCAGCACTATCGAGTCAAAATCCTTCTGCGCATGAAGATAGACTTGCTCTTGGTCTGCTTGGTCTTCAAAACTCAGTTCGTTAAAGCCTTGTCCTTGGTGGGTCTCACTG
>NZ_JATABI010000109.1:0-2320 GCF_036533795.1 Vibrio sp. M250220
GCGTGTCCTGGACAGTCTACGTGTGCGTAGTGGCGAGTTGGAGTGTCGTACTCAACGTGAGAAGTTGAGATTGTGATACCGCGCTCACGCTCTTCTGGAGCGTTATCGATAGATGCGAAGTCTTTCGCTTCACCGCCGTACACTTTAGCAAGTGTTGTACAGATAGCTGCAGTTAGAGTTGTTTTACCGTGGTCAACGTGGCCGATAGTACCAACGTTTACGTGCGGTTTCGTACGTTCAAATTTTTCTTTAGACATGAGTTGTCCCTCTAGGTACGGATTTAGGTGGCTTTGATGACCACGCAACCAAAAAGTATTGGTAATAAAATTACTCTCAAACACTAAACGTAGTTCAGCAGCAAGAAAGTATCAAAAGGAAAAGTTTGCTTTAATAGAGCTGGTGCTGATAGGCAGATTCGAACTGCCGACCTCATCCTTACCAAGGATGCGCTCTACCGCCTGAGCTATATCAGCACTCAAAATAGAGTGGAGCGGGCAGCGGGAATCGAACCCGCATCATCAGCTTGGAAGGCTGAGGTAATAGCCATTATACGATGCCCGCAACACGTAACTCTGTGAGCTATTTCCTAAAGAATATGGTGGAGGGGGACGGATTCGAACCATCGAAGGCAGTGCCAGCAGATTTACAGTCTGATCCCTTTGGCCACTCGGGAACCCCTCCAAATTTTCTATCC
This sequence comes from Vibrio sp. M250220, assembly GCF_036533795.1. Lineage (NCBI taxonomy): Bacteria > Pseudomonadati > Pseudomonadota > Gammaproteobacteria > Vibrionales > Vibrionaceae > Vibrio > Vibrio sp. M250220. The sequence goes on from NZ_JATABI010000109.1 coordinate 695, forward strand.
ATTCTCACTACTAAAGGAGAGAATGGTGCCGACTACCGGAATCGAACTGGTGACCTACTGATTACAAGTCAGTTGCTCTACCTACTGAGCTAAGTCGGCATAAGTGGTGCGCATTCTATTGAATGATTTTCTGCCTTGCAATAGTAAATTTAAAAAAAAATCTCTTTTTCGTCCGTTTGGGCTTATTTGTTGAAAATTCGCCCAATTCATCGCCAAAAATTGACTTATGTAGACTATGTCGTTGGAAATCTTTAGCGGTTGTTGTATTTTCGCTGCTCTATCGTATTAGTAAAACCAAGTTAGGATGACTATGACGCCGTATCTCTCTTTTAATCGTCAGCAATGGGCCGCGCTGCGTAACGCTGTGCCTATGACGTTATCCGAGACCGATTTGGTTGAGCTACAAGGTGTAAATGAAAGCCTTACGATGAATGAGGTTGAAGAAATCTATCTGCCGCTAGCCCGTTTACTAAATCTTTACATCGCTGCACGCCAAAGCAGGAACTCAGTATTAAATAACTTCATTTCGAATCAAGAGTCTGCGCCTCCTTTTATCATTGGTATCGCGGGAAGTGTCGCCGTTGGTAAAAGTACCACCGCGCGTTTGCTCAAGGCGCTATTATCTCGCTGGGATAACCACCCTAAAGTTGAGCTGGTGACCACCGATGGTTTCCTGTACCCAAAGAAAGTGCTCGATAAACGCGGCATCATGCACCGAAAAGGCTTCCCTGAGTCATACGATATCAAACAGTTAGTAGCGTTTGTCTCTGATGTAAAGGCCGGCAAACCGAATCTGGAAGTTCCGGTGTACTCTCACATCACTTATGACATTACTGACGAAGTCAAAGTGGTCGATCGCCCAGATGTGCTGATTATTGAAGGCTTAAATGTCCTTCAAAGTGGTATGGACTACCCTCACGATCCTCATCGCGTCTTTGTCTCCGACTTTCTTGATTTTTCACTTTATGTGGATGCTGAGAGCACCATTATTGAACAGTGGTATGTCGAACGTTTCTTGAAGTTTCGTCAGGGTGCCTTTACCAAGCCCGGCTCTTACTTTAGCCATTACACTAAGCTGACTGAACCACAGGCGATTGAAAAAGCGCACAGCATCTGGCAAGCGATCAATGGTGTAAACCTAGATGCGAATATTTTGCCAACCAAAGGACGCGCACACTTAATTTTGCAAAAAGGGCAAAATCATAAAGTCGAACAGGTATTGTTGAGGAAGTAGCGAGAAAATCTTGGAAGGTTGACGTGAAAGCGTCAACCTTTTTTCTGGATTTTAGACGTAAGTCCCTAACAAAAACTCTGTATCAGATACCTACTCAGCATCTATAACGTGCATCTCTCGAAGGGCGCAGCCCGTTCTAAACTCTAGCAGGACGAAGTCCGGTCTCGGAGCGAAGCGTTCTACTTCCCTTCCGGTCCGTATTGATTCTCACCATCCGTGCCTTTAAGGAAACCACACTCAACTGGCGTTGTTGCCTAAATCAGTTGAACCTTTTTCGAGTCTTGCGATCTGACCCTTTATGATGGTTAGAGCGGTGGTGGTATGGGTAAGGCAAAAAAGAAGATAACTAACTGGGCGGAGTACAATAAGGCTCTGTGTAAACGGGGCTCGGT
>NZ_JATABI010000110.1:0-2282 GCF_036533795.1 Vibrio sp. M250220
CTGGAAGAGGCTTACAACGGCTATGACTACTGGGTCACACACGCTCATTCTGTTCTAACAAAACTCAATAGCCAGCGAATAGAATGGAAACCATTGGCGTTCTTTACCGCGAATAACCAAAACAACATTAAATACCGCCACTTTTTTGCGGCTATGCATCGTTTAAATCAGACCGGAACATACATAAAAGAACAGTGCTTAAGCGAACAGCAACTCTTTCAAGGTTGGCAAAATGTCGAGTTTCTTCGCCAGCACCTTGAGAACCATCGTCCAAGCATCGACAAATTGCTCCTTGGCTTAGAGAAGCTCAATAGAGAGACGCCTATTCACAGCGAGCTCGGTTACTACAGTGCCTATATATTGAACCTCGTTTTACTTCAGGAAGTCGCGGTTCGTATCCGAGATTTTTCTGAACGATTTGGGCAAAACGAAAACTACAGCAATTACGTTAAGCGGCTATTTGTGTTTGCTGAAAAGGCCCAAGAACGTTGCGACGCTTTACTGGTCACCGCGCAAAGCCGCGCCAACAATCCTTACTATGATTACCAGAGAACCTCCGTTACCTTTGCTGGTGACGTTCCAACACAAGAAGCCTCGGATCGGCGTGTGGTGCTCAATGAAGCACTATGGAAACCGAAAAACTTAGACAACCATATCTATGCCAACAACGGAGCGAACCAAAGGACGATTGTTGAGTGTGCGCTCTCTTCCAAGCCAGATAAGCTGCTATATATCCTTTCCGATAGTCCGGTACTGTCGCACGATGTCGCCGATAACAAAAAATGCACTTCCATTGTTAACCTAAATTTAGCAACGTCTGTCAGCCGACAAAAAGAGTCACTATCTAAAGCCTTTGAGCAGGCACTTGGTGGCTCTTCTGACGCTGTTCTTCGCTCTTTGAAATTTGAAAAATCGATTAACTGGGCGAATATTAGCGATGTTATTTTCCCTTGGAGTAGCAAAGAGTACCAAAATGAAACGTTTGGTATTAGCGCAATGACAGAAACCAGCGGAGGAGCGCAATTTGCTCGTTTTGCTTACAGTGCCAGTACCGCTATTGACCAAGACACCTTCCACAAAGGCACCTTAAAAGCCGAGTTTCAAAGCGATTTTTCTCTCGCCAGTGCAGAGCAAAAGATAAAACTCAGGCTGCCAGCCAGCGGCAGCATGGCATTGGACATCCCTTATCGTACCCGTGGTAACCAAAAACGACATACAGAAAACATTGGCTCTGCTGTGCTTGAATTTGAAGGTAAAGTCTATGGTGTGCTCGCAGCAAGCTTAAAAGTTGCCACGCAAATACACATCGGCAATATGGAAGAATCTTCAGGAGAGCAAGAAGTTCGCCCTCTCGGCATCAAAGGAACAGTACCAAGCAGAAGTGACTATACCAATTACAATGTGTCCGGCTTAGGGCAGGAAGGCAGCCGAAACAGTCCCCTTGCGGCAGGAGCTACTGCGCAAGCAAAAGCCTTTGCTGGTTTGGAAGCGGGGGGCACTCTGAGCTGTAAGCTAGATTGGGCAAAAGATCAAAAAAGCGCAACACAAAACCTGTTTAAAGTCAGTTCTGACTTTAAAGTCTCGGCGGGGATTGGGTATGATGGTGTATTCCAGTGCACGTTCAATAACGGCCGTTTTATCTTTATTACGGCGATGGCGGCCACGGCTGGGGTAGGATTCGGTGGGAAATTTGCCACTGAACTGAACCCGAAAGCCGCAGATGACTTCTTTGCTGCGCTGCTTGGCGTGATGAATATTAAAGGATTTCAGCGCTTTGAGTTCTTTGATGAGTCAGGCAAAGTCAACAGTTTTGCCGAATTCAATAAAGTGCTGACGGTCGCCGCTGCCTTTGGCTTAACCATTGGCCAAGTGATGATGCTGCCATTTAACATCATTGATGATATGGAGAAGCAAGCCACCGACCAAGAAAGTGCCTACTTTGTTGCTAACTTTTTGCTTTCGAAAGAGCACCAACAAGAAAATCAGCAGTGGATCACCAATATGCCAGCGGAAACATTGGCTAAGTTATTGTCGGTGTTGATTCATTATAATGATATTCCTCTATGGGGAGATGGTGCTAGGGCTCGATCTGCAACCAGAAATCAAAACCAGCGCAAAGCGATCAATCAAATACTCAATTGGTTAGGAGCAAGCCGAGCCGATACAGGGCAAATCAAGCGCTTTGAAAATGCCCTGCAACGTATGGGCTTACCGCACCCCACTGAGCTTAATAAAGCAGAACAATGGCAACGCTACGCCAAAAATGTCATCAGCTTACGGGA
>NZ_JATABI010000111.1:0-2219 GCF_036533795.1 Vibrio sp. M250220
AAAGACCCTGCATTGCCAATGCTCGCAACTGAAACAGGCTTACTTTCAAAGCAACCATTAAGTAAAAAGCACATGCTTACAGCGATTAAAAATCTAAACTTCATTATCAAATACCACTCGCTTGAGTTGGTTTCCTTCTTTCGTTACTGCATTAACAAGACTGTCCATTGCAGTCTCACACCCTGGGTTGATTAGTGCATCATGAGGGCGATGTATCCATTCCTTACCATACTGGTTAATCTCATCTTGCCAATGTGTCGGTGTAATACTACCTAACGGTTGAGTTAATAACTTTTCATTCAACGTTTTTAAATCCACATCACATCCTGTCAATTGACTAAAATCTAGCGGATAGGCGAGCTTTTCGTCATCCCAATTCACACCTGCAACCTCTGCCTGCTGTTTCATTCTTTCTAATGGCAGAGCCGATAGAGCATTGCTAATAGGCTGTAGCTCGTAATAATAAAAAATGCCATTCACCAATGTCACAACACCATATAAACCCTTAGTTCTGCATTCCAAATTCCAAGCGTCTTGAGCGTGCTTGTGTAGCTGCTCACTGTATGCGGCTGCTCCATAAACAGTCTGTTGTGTTTTTATCTCTTCCCTTATGGATTCTGTTTTTATTAACTCCCGATTATAAGTTGCAGACAGAGGCATACCATACCTTGTAGGTAAACCTTGCTTTGCATACTGCTCTTTTGAAGGATAGCCGCCACCAATGTCTGTGTGACAGCCAGCAAACACTTCCTCATAAAAGTTAGAAGGTAGAACGCCATCGCTAGGTCGTAGAGATGTTAGAGGGAAGTTCTTTCTGTATTCGTGATGGGCGCTTATCTGGAATACACGCTCCGCACAACTAGCATCAAGTCCTAACTCAAAATTGCCTTCATCGTTGTTTCCAGCTAGATAGAACGAGCCTACGGTATCGAACAGCCCAACAAAACGAACACTACAGGTACGTGTCTCGTCAGGATAGTAACCATGTTTAGCTTGGCTACTGACGTCATCTTGGTGCGCTAATTAAGTTGGGGAAAACTTCACCGAATGCTTCACCGTCACGTGGCTTGTTATAATCAGGCAATCCATCTTTAACGGCATTAACAAAGTGACGAGCTAAAGCCGCTCCGCGGCTAAAGCCGAAAACGTCAAACTCTATGTGTGTTATGTCGTCAAAACTCCCTTCACTGGATAAAGAGTCGACAATATCAAAATACTGCCGTATCCAGTTCTGCCATTTGTAAAATGCTCCAGTATCGTCAGCGATAAGGTTGTAAGCTGTGTCAATGAACGTATATGTTTTCTCTAAATTATTTGGGCTGACACCAAACGCCTGAGCTAAATCGACTTCATCTTTACCTTCGTCTATCAAGGTCGGATTTTTCCATGCGTCATCAACAGTACCAACACCAGACACATAAATGGCATTAGAATTATCATCTAATGGATAAATTTCAAATAGCCGTGCCACATTGGTGCGTGATTTTACGCCACGTGTTTCTTTGTAAAGGTCATTCAGATGGTTTTGCCCAGTTCCATCAAAGAACACCCCAATCCGTAATATTTTTTCTTCGATTTTTTTTAAGTTAACTACAGCAATATCTTTTTCGACCAACCTTTCGTTATTAATTGAGACTATCGACGTATCAGCTAAATAGTGACCTGTATAGCCATAAAATGTATTCAACGGTTGATTAAATCGCTTTGGGCTCTCCGGTGGTATCGCGTAAACAGGCTCTTTTTCAATGTTTAGCGGTTGCTGTTTTTCTACATTCAGAGAATCCCCTACCGATAGAGACATCGGGTCGGCATCGTACTGTGGATTAAGTTCCAACAAAGCTTTTGGCGCTAGACCATACTGCTTGGCAATCTTCATCCACGTTTCTCGCATACCCGTTTCGAGATCAGTTTGAACAATATGCTTAACGGGCTGAGGTTGGGGTTCGGCGGGTTGCTCTGATTCAGCTCGTTTAATGATGGGTTGTTTTGTTGCCTCAAGTAACTGAGGCACATCTAATTTCACCCCATGCTCGTTCAACCACTCCTCGCTCAAATTATCCAATTCATCACGGGTAATTTGTCTCTCTAAATAAACAAGATGTTGCCCCTCGACCACTTTGCCACCGAGTTTCCACAACACCAATATCGCGTTTTGGTTCTGGTTGTAACCTCTTTCGGGATCAAGGCGGTGATGCGTTGAGTGAGTGGCATAAAAACCC
>NZ_JATABI010000112.1:0-2059 GCF_036533795.1 Vibrio sp. M250220
TAATGCAATACCTCTTATAGTAGTTGGAGGTATTGCATTAGAGTTAATAGATAAAGGTATAACAGCATACGAAGCATATAAGCTAGAAGAAGCCTTGTCCGAAGGTAGGACCGATGAGGCGAAGGAGTTGGCCATTGACTTGGGAGTTGGCTTTGCGACAGAAGCTATTCCAGGTAATAAAATAGCCATCAAGGTAGTTGGTGCAGTAAAAGATGTAGTCAAAGGTGCAGATAAAGCTGATACCGTAAAAGATCTGAACCAGATGTCTAAGATCGGGGATGAAATGGTGGATGGGGTACCTAACACCACACCTAACCTAGACAATATAGCAAGTAATGTTGGCAGCTTTGCTGGTGAAACGAAGCTTATAGAGCACTTTGAAAAGCATGGAGCAGAATTCGGTGTAAAAAACCCCGAAGAGTATTTATCAATGGCGTTGTTGATCAAATCAGCTTGAAGGTCAACGACGCCATATGTGGTTCATCGTTAGCGTCGAACAGGCATGCCTAGTCCTATGACTTTGTTTATCGCTTTGACATTCGCCATGATTTCACCCACTTGAGCGTTATAACATCTCAAGCTCAATTTACCGCTAGTTAGTCCTTTATATCGAGACATTGCGGTCTCAGATATTGAGCGATAGTGATAACCAGTCTCGGATTTCCACTCCGCTATTGTTCCGTTTTTCAGAGCCTCTACTGCTTCATTTCTGGGATGCCCATCTTCCCAAAACGCTGCATTCTTTCGAGGTGGTATCAACGGAGTACAACCTTTATTTTTCAGAGTATTGTGGCAACTTTTTGTGTCATAGGCTCCATCGGCAGATACAGCATCGATCTTTCTACGTAAAGGGTTGAGCAACGTTGGCAGAACTTCGCTATCACCAACATTTACCAGACTGACCTCGGCACTAATGGCTTCATGGGTATCTACATCAACGGCTAAGTGCAACTTGCGCCATGTTCTACGTTTTTCGGTACCGTGTTTCTTCACCTTCCACTCACCCTCACCAAAGACTTTGAGGCCAGTCGAGTCAATGGCTATATGACGAATAGCCCCTTTAGATTTATTACGGTATTTGACCTGGACTGTCTTCGAGCGTTTAGTGATACAGGTGTAGTCTGGGGACGTCAGCGGAGCCTCCAATAACTCAAAGATAGAGTCGATAAAACCTTGGAGAGCACGCAATGGTAGTGAGAATATTCGCTTTAATCATCAAGGCAGTTTCAATCGCTGTATCAGAGTACTGAAAGCCTCTACCACGCTTACCATGATGGGTTTTGCATCGCCATGCATCTACGGCTGTATCATCTATCCAGAACGTAACCGAGCCCCGTTTGCACAAAGCCTTATTGTACTCCGCCCAGTTAGTTATCTTCTTTTTCGCCTTACCCATGTTGTCACCGCTCGAACCATCATAAAGGGTCAGATCGCAGGACTCGAAAAAGGTTCAACTGATTTAGGCAACAACGCCTTTATCAATCGCCAATGAAGTCATGAAAAAAGGAGATAAGGTTGAATACATGTACAAAGGCGAAAAAAGAATTGGTTATGTACAGGTGATGGGAGTTAATCGTAAAGGACAAACAAAGTTTGCATTTGTAGGTACTAACAGCCAAGGTAACATCACAACGCTACATACAAAAAGTGGTAAGGATTTTTGGAAAACCATAAATGGTGATGCTAAAGACAAAGTTATAAGGCCAGTGAAATAATGTATAAATATATTGCGAAAGTTATAAGGTTAAATCCTGAAGTAGAAGAGGAAGTAACCGTAGATATCAACGGTATTGAGGTGACTTGTTTTGCTGGGCTGTGCCCATATGCTATTGAAGTTGATAAAGAATATCCTGTAATGTTTGAGTTTTTAGATTACGAACTAATAGAAGACATCATAATCCAGCAACTCCGCTTCATACTTTGACAACGAATAACTGCTTAGGGTGACTTCATGCTGAATATCCGCCCCGCGATCAACGATCGAGAACTGACTGTAACAACTTGCTTCCGGCGTCCAGACTGGGCGATTAAGATCGTCGTTCATGCAGGGCATACGAAA
>NZ_JATABI010000113.1:0-2057 GCF_036533795.1 Vibrio sp. M250220
ACGTTGCTATAACGACGCCGGATATATGTCGCAAGACCGTCGACCATCAATGTTAATCTCCGTTAAGGGTGCCTATGAAATAGCTTAAAGAAAAGACCGACATTAATTTCAATCAGGCCTTGCGAACAGCGAGGTGACCATATATGTCCCTTTGCTTGTCCTTTTGCTTTTTTACTTTTGCTTCTGGGATGGATTCTAAGACACAATATCTAATTAAAAGGGCTTGGTCGCCGTTGACCAAGCCCTTTTTGTAGGTAATGTCTTATTGTTTTTTTTTTGGGAATAAAGTCTCAATGTCAAGTGAGGCACAAAGGAATGTAACATTTTGTCTGTATATTGTAAGCTTGTTTTAGTAGATATTGTTTTGTTACATAGGTGATGTATATGTTGAAGTTTAGTTTGATGATTTTAATAGCGTCGGTATCTTTTGGGGTAAATGCGCATCCAAATAAAGAAATATTGAAAGGGTTTATTACTAGAGGTGATGTATCTAAGAGTATTGGAAATAGAAATGGTTTTGATAATCCATTTGAAAATAGCAATAAGCCCCAAGATTGGGCGAAATATGTTGACGGAGTTGTTCTGCAGGTGGAATGGAGCACATTGGAGCCTAGAGATGATGAATACAACTTTGAGATTATTAAGAATGCATTAAATACATTGAGGGAATATAACAAAGAGAATGGGACTAACTTAGGACTGAAGTTGCGAGTCTTCGCTGGGCAATATAGTCCTAGACATATACTCAATAATCCGAATATCGGTAGTACGTACGTCTCATACAGTTCTAGCAATGATCGAAAAGGTCGTATGGCTAATTTTTGGGTAAGTACATTTATGGATGAATATGTAGAGCTGCATAAAGAACTAGCGAAGGAGTTCGATAGCACGAGTACTGAAAACCGTGCACGCAATAACCGTAATGCAATACTGAGAGAAGTGTCTATTACAGCTTGCATGATGAAGAGTGCTGATATGCATAGAGCTGAAGATGGTGATAACTATCTTGATCGAGAGCGAGATAATAAGACTAATATTGGTGCTTTAATGGCAGCAGGGTTAACGTTTGAAAGTGATTTTGATTGTCAACTTGACCAAATTAGTAAAACGGCTGATATATGGAAAAATACTTGGGTCTCTGTTGCTAGGGCTCACTTTAATGATTATTCGAATCATTCAGGAATTAAGCCTAAAAGTGGTGAGCGTATGAACGAAAATTGGCCTCTTGCCGTATCTAAAATGAAACAAATAGTTAATAAGTGTCGCTCATACTCTAACTGCATTATTGGTAACAATAGCCTTGAATATAAAGAAACCAGAAATAATAATGCGGCATTCTTTGATCCTTCTAATGCTGTTTATTATGTATCGCAAAAATATAACCTAAGAGGCGATAATGTTGGTTTGAGAAAGGCGCCTATTTACTTTCAGACAGTTGTGAGCGTACAGAAGTATCCGGATGAAAATAAATCAAAAATTCATAATGTTATTAATAAAGCATTGGATGCAACAAACATTGTTATGATAGAACTTCCAACATTGAGTGCGCTTAAAAAATATAACTCAAATTATCTACGCTCTCAATCCATGCAGGATGTAAGGATGAGATTAAAAAATAATTAGCTTATCATTGTGGCCTAATATACCAGCGGATAAGCGATGCTTTCACTCATCCGCTGTGTTATACCCCTGATCATTGAACATGCTTGATTTTATTTAGAATCAGGATCATGCTACGAACCATGAAAATTACACTGACTTCTCAACAGAAACTGCAACTCGAACAAATGCACGACATTGAACGCGATAGTCGAGTTTGCGACCGTATTAAAGCAGTATTGCTTACCACAGAGGGGTGGAGTCAGACCATGATTTCTCAAGCTCTTCGCATTCATGAATCAACCGTTGCACGCCACCTTAGTGACTACGTTCTTTCTGAAAAACTTAAGCCTGAAAATGGCGGAAGCCAAAGCAAGCTTTCTGCTACTCAAACCATGCACCTAATCGAGCATTTGACTGAGAAAACCTATTCTCACACTCATCAAATTGTCGCCTAC
>NZ_JATABI010000114.1:0-2026 GCF_036533795.1 Vibrio sp. M250220
ATTGAAGAGTACGAGCAAGAAATTGGCACGGTTCTCTACCCAGAAGAAGATCTAGTCGAATATATTATCACCTTCCCTGTGGATGCTGGGCTCCCTCCTCTTTACCTGATGTTCCAAAAAACGGCGCGTGATGAGTCTGGGGTGGTAACGGGGAATGGCGAAGATATAACGGGCATATGGTTAGAGAAAGCCAGTGAGGGGTTAGGTTCACCAGTTCCATCGCAAATTGCTGATAAGTTGAGAGGTAAAGAGTTCAGTAGTTTTGATGCGTTTAGGAAGGCCTTCTGGATTGAAGTATCCAAAGATGTATCTTTGTTGGAACAGTTTAATGAGTCAAATAAAGAAAGGATTATGAAGGGTTACGCACCGAGAGCGAGAAAGAAAGACTCAATTGGAGGGCGAAAGTCTTTTGAATTGCATCATAAAGAAGAAATACAACATGGTGGTAAAGTTTATCATGTTGATAATATAGGAGTTGTTACACCAAGGTACCATATTGATATCCATAAGGGGCTCAAATGAGTAAAAATACAATTGTAGATTACACCGAAGTTGAATTTTTAGATTTATTGAAGAAAATAACTAAAGCTAACGCGCCAAGTGAGAAAGCTCTTGATGAGCTAGTTGACCATTTTGAAGTGATCACTCAGCATCCTGATGGTTCAGACCTGATTTATTACCCTGAGAACCCGGAAGATGGAACACCAGAGAATATTGTTAGAATCGTCAAAGAATGGCGCTTGTCTCAGGGCTTACCTGGTTTTAAAAAATGATATAAATGAGCCTGTCGATTAGATGGAGATCTTGAAATTAACCACCTTTACGTCTCTCAAGTTGCGATGGCAAGCCGTGTTGGTGGTGTTAACTATGGTTCTTTTGTCGCAGAACGTGCTGCGCTATTTAAAAAGCTAGATGGTAGCTTTGCTGCATTATCGAAACGTTCTGTTCAAATTCCTATTTACACTCAGATTCGACGTAACTTAAAACTCTCTACTCATTCTGTTATCCATAATGCTGATGAAATTATTGCAAAAGGTATGGTACCGAATTTGGGTAAGCGAATAGCAAATGTGGCGATTGGTATCGCGACATCTCGTGGAGTTGGTTACGTAGGGCTAGTGCTTGGTGCAGCAAGTGGTACGAAGAATATTTATGAAGCCTGTTCTATCGATGGTTCAGGAGAATGCGGCAAAGTGACGGCTCGTGAAATTGGTGGCTTTCTTGGAGGTTGGCTTGTTGGAGCACAAATGGGGCAATGGGCAGCTTCAGGAACATTGTTAGTACTTGGTGTTGTCGGGATTACATCTGCCCCTGTCCTTGCTATAGCTTCAATTAGTGCATTCGTCGTTGGAGGTGCTGCCGGAGGTGTTATAGGGGCAACTATTGGTAAAAGCACAGGAGATATTGTGTATGAAAAAGCCATCGAGTTTACAGAAGCAACTGAAGCACTAGTAGAGGACTTATTTTGAGTGATTTTCTTAACGTTATAAGTGGAGTTTTTGCAATTTACGCCATAATCTGGGGAATCCCTGGCGTGCTCATGAGTGCTGTGGTTGGTTTAGGTAACGTACAACGCATTGTTTTTATTGATAAGCAACTAGCTAAAGACTTAGACAAGCTTTACGATGAAAAAGGTTATCTAAGATGGCAATTCCAAACCTCTTACTCAATAGTCAGTCGTCTAACAAGGTACTGGATAGCTTACCCTTTTATAAGATATCGAGTTAAGACTGAATCAAAAAAATTTAGATTGTTTATGTGGATTAATAGTATTGGGATATGGAGTTGGCTTCTAGCTCCTTCCCTATCTTTTGTAGAAAAATTAATGTAACCGCAGTTGTGTGAAATCAACGTACATTCAGCAAAGTTACGATGCGCTGAGGGATCCCCTCATAAATCCGCCAGTGCATAGCCATCTTTTAAGAGCTGCTCAGCTAGAGCCATGGCCGTTGCTAAGAGGTGTTGTGTAGTAATCTCGTAGTCTGGTCGCCTGAGGACTTCCATACCTAATCGAACGGTAGACAGG
>NZ_JATABI010000115.1:0-1883 GCF_036533795.1 Vibrio sp. M250220
TTTATGTTTGGCTTTCTCCCTGAAGGACGAGCAAAGTTATGGCTTGATGGATGCGGGATACTCACCTATGTAGGTGAATATTCGGCAACAAAAGCGGTGCCAGTCCCCCCCCTCCCAGAAAAAGAGCTAGAGCCACTGACACCAGAGCAGATCGAGCAATTTGGACACCTTCTGTTTGACACGAAACCCAAAAAGAGACCACAACCACCCAAGATGTACCCAAGACCATCACTTGATGACCCGATCCCGTGGGATAAAGTCAATCAAGTCTGGTATAACCCAGGCTATAAAGTACAGAATCTAGCAGATGTTGTTCCAAGCACACCAGAGTAGCCATCAACCACGGCTATGCACGCGAGGAGTACGACGGTGAATAAACGCTATCTCGCGATCACAACCATTGCCATACTCGCTCTAATCACTGGCTTAGTCGGACGTACTAAGCCAAACTACCCTGATGACCCTAGGTTTAGGCCTTGGCGAATTGGCGCCGCAATCTCTTATAATTACCCTGCGTCGGTTAACGAAGCCTACGGTGTCAATTACCAAGAGGACTGGACCAGTATGATGCTGCCGTATGGCGGATTACTGCAATCTCGATACAAGATGGAAAAATATCGAGAGTATACCTATCCAGACTACGATGGCTATGCAATACCTTTGGGTGTACCGGTCAACTTTATCCCTGATCAACTTGGCTCAGGCATAAAGTCCTTACCCGATGAACTCTATCTCTATTGGGGGAGCCATGGTTTTCGCTACGCCACCGTCGTTAAGGTCACCGCGCAAATTAAAGCGGCTATAGTGAAGCCTTATCCCGAATATCCAGAAGAGCCCGAGGGACCTACATGCTACCAAAATGATTTTATGTTTGGCTTTCTCCCCGATGGACGAACAAAACTATGGCTTGATGGATGCGGGGTACTCACCTATGTAGGTGAATACTCGGCAACAAAAGCGGTGCCAGTCCCTCCACCGGCACCAAAAAAAGAACCAGAGCCACTGACAGCAGAACAGATCGAGCAATTTGGACACCTTCTGTTTGACACGAAACCCAAAAAGAGACCACAACCACCCAAGATGTACCCAAGACCATCACTTGATGACCCGATCCCGTGGGATAAAGTCAATCAAGTCTGGTATAACCCGAGCTATAAAGTACAGAATCTAGCAGATGTTGTTCCAAGCACACCAGAGTAGCCATCAACCACGGCTATGCACACGAGGAGTACGACGGTGAATAAACGCTATCTCGCGATCACAACCATTGCCATACTCGCGCTAATCACTGGCTTAGTCGGACGTGCCAAGCCAAACTACCCTGATGACCCGAGGTTTAGGCCTTGGCGGATTGGTGCCGCGATCTCTTATAATTACCCTGCGTCGGTTAACGAAGCCTACGGTGTCAATTACCAAGAGGACTGGACCAGTATGATGCTACCGTTTGGCGGTTTGGGTTCACCGTTACGCTACAACATGGATAAATATCGAGAATATACCTATCCAGACTACGATGGCTATGCATTACCCCTAGCGCTACCAATAAACTTTACCTCAAGGCAAATTGGCACTGGCATAAAATCCTTGCCCGATGAACTCTATATTTATTGGGGGCTCAACGGGTTTCGCTACGCCACCGTCGTTAAGATCACCGCGCAAATTAAAGCAGCGATGGTCACGCCATACCCTAGTGTTATATCCTCTAAGGAAGGAGCAACATGCTATCAAACGGAATTTATGTTTGGCTTTCTCCCTGAAGGACGAGCAAAGTTATGGCTTGATGGATGCGGGATACTCACCTATGTAGGTGAATATTCGGCAACAAAAGCGGTGCCAGTCCCCCCCCTCCCAGAAAAAGAGCTAGAGCCACTGACACCAGAGCA
>NZ_JATABI010000116.1:0-1844 GCF_036533795.1 Vibrio sp. M250220
CAGCAATCTGGCTGATGTGATGTTTGATATTGAGGCTTCGTATGCCGTGATGGTCTTTGCGGCAACCGGGCATATCACCAACGCTCCACAACAGCAAACCAGTACTCAAACGCTCAACCTGTATGCGGTCAACCAGACGTCTGCCCCAGATAAAAAGTTAACTACGGTTGAAAAGCACGCGAAATATTGGCTTAAACAGGTTAACGGCAATGATTTCTTAAGTGAAAAAACCGCCTTGATGAAGCTCTATCGCCAAACAGAGCAGGTATTTACCCCCAATGTGCAAAGCACCGCTGTCGGCCTGTTCTTTTTAGTTCAGGTTTACAACACCACACAGATGAACAGCACGGCAGAAAAAGATGGCCGCTTAAAAGTCTTTCTAGAACAGTCAAATGGTTATTTAGGATTGATCACCAGTTCTTTTGCCGCTCTCGATCACTTTGCTGGGGCACGCTTTGGTCAAGTCGGCGGTAAACAAGTCTTTACTGAGTTTATGAAGGAAGATGGTGCTAAATTATTAGGCACGACAATCTCTAGTAAATTGGTCTCACAGATAAAACGAATCAACGTTACCTCGCAAAAAACTATTGATATGTTTGAGCGGTTTGGCAATGGTGTTACTAAGTTCGTAAAAATCACTTTTCGCTGGTTGCCGGTTATCGGTGGTGTGGTTGCCGCACTGGGCAGCGGGTATCAACTCGGCACTGATCTGGTTGGTAACCAAAATGCCTTGGCTACCGCAATGTCAGGGGTAACACTGTTGGTCAATGGTATGGCGGCGTATTGCGCCTGGGTGGCATTGGTGCCTGCGGCGGCGCCGGTTATGGCGGTCGCTGCGGTTGTGCTGGGTGTCACGGCATTAACGCTAGAAATAGTCAGAGCCTCTGTAATGGATGACAAAACCCAACTGTTTTTAAAAGGCTCTTTCTGGGGCCGTGGCAATTATGCTTACGGTAAATCCAAATTCAACACCTTGGAACAACGACTGAAGCTTTTTGACCAAGATGCCAAGCTAGAGGATGCGATTAGAGTGATGCAACAAGAGCTGACCGCGTTTGGCGATTATTTATTTAAACCCATCCCACAGCTACTCAATGTCAGTCAAACCGATGGTCTGAGCCGTTTTACGCTGCATATCTTACTGCCGGGTTTTGTGCCATTAACCAGCGATGTCAGTGTGTATCTGCAGGGTTATGCGCAGAAGGACACTAAGGATCTACTGGTGAGCCACAGTCGAGAAAACCGCTGGCAAACCAATCAGCTTAACGGCAAGGTCACTCTGCTTAATGACACCACTGCCGCCCTGAGCTTTGAGGTCGATGAAACAGAACTGGAAACAGACTATCGTTTTTATCAACTGGCGCTCGCTTATCATAACCCTGCTGGTTATCCTGTTTCGTTAAAATACCCGAAAATTACCATCAGTGATGACAAACAGTGGTTTGAGTTCTGGCGCAGCAGTACTGAGTTGGAGTCTTTTGAAATAGAGAAAACTAAATCATGAGTGAGATTAGACAAGTTGGCCCCAACCATTGGGTTGGGCCAGAGGACTTTGGTATTACCCCCAACTTCCATATTACCCAACACGGCGTGGATCACTACCCTAATGGTCATTTAATTCAGCAAGAGCCATTAAACCCGGGCAATAAAAAAATCCCCATCGTTCACCGAAAAAAAGACGCTGAAGATATGGGGGAGTTTTTTGAAGGCTTTTCAGCAGGAGGTCATGAAGGATTTATTGATATGCGAGTTCGGTCTGTTCATAGCAGAGGCGATAATGTGTATGCGGTGATTTTCTTTACCTTGCTCTGGCTGCTTGTCAAGACTTCGATGGTTTACACCGC
>NZ_JATABI010000117.1:0-1838 GCF_036533795.1 Vibrio sp. M250220
GTCGAGCGTTATCGCGATATTGTCCATTATCGGCATGTTAATAATCACGATCTCGTTCCCCAAATCCCGATGACATGGGCTAATACCGACCCAACCGAAGGTCTCGAACTGTCTGACATTTTCAATAGCAGTGTGAATTTAGCCAAAAAAATGATCATGGATAATGATGATGATAACTATCTTCATCATGGCTCCCTATCTCAATTGATCACGTATGATGAGCCCAAGCAGGTACTATTATCGCCACGACAGACTCAAATCACCATGCTAGATATCGCTAAGATGGCCGAAAATGATTCCTATGCATTAGTGGATGGTTTGACCGATGCTTCAATCGCTGAACACGGTATGGAGGTTTATATCCCTAACCTGTTCGCTCAACTGCAAGCACTCAGTAAAGAAAGTTTGTATGACAATTATCAAGGCACGATCAATTACCTCTCAAATACCATCGACGATTTACAGCAACGCTCCTTGAAGGCTAAGTATGAGTTAGCCGAAACGTTAGGCAAACCCTACTCGCCCACTAATCAAGCTTATCTTGCCCGCTTAAAACAAGAGATATCGATAAACGAACAATTAGTGCACAATCATCATCAGGTCAGGCACGAATTAACCGCGACTCTAAACAACCCTGAGCGGTATCCGCTCAGTTTACTGCTGATGTCAAATCAATCCTTACCTGAAGAAGTTAAGAAGCAGATATTATGAAAAAAAACACAAAGCGTTCGATTGTCTTGGTTTGTTTAACGGTTTTTGGCTATTGGTACTATTACGACTCCCAACCCAACATTTGGGGAGATGAAGCTGATGAGCCATATATCACTATTTCAGGTATCAAGCCGCAAGATGCCACCATTGATGCTTGGGCAATATGGGGGGCAAGTGGCCCACAATGTGGGGCAAAAACATGGAGTGCCGACTCCGGCTGGTCAAGTGGTGCAGATGTAAAATGGCATGTGATTTATAACTTCTCCAACGACCCAAACAGGTATGAATTGCGTATTCCTTTCCAGCAATATCAAGACTCGTTTGATTGTGAAGTAACCTTGGGGGATATAACAGTTCAAGCCTATAACGCATTTGATACAGTAGGTTTTGCCCAACTACGTATTCACCAATCAGGAAGAAAATATTACAACAAACCGATAGGCTTAGATTCTAAAATTGAAGCTAGAGATTGCAACAGCCGATTTTACCAATGGTCTAAAGATATATGGAAAGGAATTACCGGATGTTACTACTTTGTCAATAAAAAGAAAATATCTGAAACGTCACAAACAAACGCAGAAACTGTCTACTTTGATTTTTCTCAGTTTAATAGCGATACGGTGATTCACTACGATATTTTAGCTGGTGAAGAGTATCGTAGTACCCCGTTAGATCCAGAGACTGGCAAGTGACTCGGTTAACTAAGCGACAATTCATAGAGAGGAGTGTCGCATTGGTTCTGGTTTCAGTGAGCGCACTTTCTGGGTTGTACTCGATACTGAACACTACCGAGCAAGAATCTATTCTGGTTACGGGCTTAAAACCAACCGATGCAACCGTAAAAGTGTGGGCAAACTATTGGGTAGATGGCGACACGAATTAACCGCGACTCTAAACAACCCTGAGCGGTATCCGCTCAGTTTACTGCTGATGTTAAATCAATCCTTACCTGAAGAAGTTAAGAAGCAGATATTATGAAAAAAAACACAAAGCGTTCGATTGTCTTGGTTTGTTTAACGGTGGTTGGCTATTGGTACTATTATGACTCCCAACCCAACATTTGGGGAGATGAGGCTGATGAGCCATATATCACTATTTCAGGTATCAAGCCGCCAGATGCCACCATT
>NZ_JATABI010000118.1:0-1817 GCF_036533795.1 Vibrio sp. M250220
ACGGATAAGACTTTTGATGAGTATCAGGTGAAAGGGTATGAGTTGACCAAAATTGACTGGTCAAACGATGAAGCGGATAAACCTGCGCATCAGCGTGGCAGCAAAGGCGAAACGAAAAGCTGCTTGGTCTACCCGGCGAAAAATACACTCTATATGGCGTTTGCCCATCAACGCTGGACATGGCGACTGTGTGAGCATATGCGTTCTAACCTATCCCATCGTTCGACATGGATGCGTAAGGTCAACTTGCAACAGTTCCATTCAACACAGAGTCACCCCCATGCGGGCCTTTCGTCTCAGCTTGGCAAGTATGTCGCTGATGTTGGCACCGATGGAGCACCGACAGGTGTGTTTGATACGACCTGTACACCATTAACACCCATTGAAGGCGGAGTTGATGACTTCAAACATGTGGCAGACAAGGCTGGGTGTTGGGACTTAGATTATCGAGCTGACTTGCCCGCCCAAGATTGCGGGATGTTTATTGCCCTCGATGACCCTCTAGCGGATGTGAGCGACTTGTTCTTACCTCTTTCCAAACAGGTTGCGGCGCGCAGCACAGCCCACCAAGATGAAGACAATCTTCACAAGCTACAAATGGCCGAACTGACTCGAACACTGGGGCGGATAAGAGTAGAACATGATGAGTTACCGGTGCAGGTTAGAGATGACCCAATCAAGGTGATGGAGTTTGAACGTCAACTTACTGAATATGTCGCCACTCAATCTCTGGCAGATAAAGAGCGTACCGCCCTTGAAGCTAACTCGAATGTCGGCAACGCCCCGTTTACTCCACTTCAAGAACAAGCGATGGAGAAGCTTGCTGAGCTAAAACAGAGGTATCGCTTCACTCCGACTGCCGCGCAACGAGAAAGTTGGCAGCGCAATTCGGTGTTTAGTGACGAAGTCAACTGGAGTGAACTCGATGCTTTCCTTACTCAGTATTACACTCAGATTAAAGGTCTGGATGAGCGTATCGATGTGCTTTATCAAGATTTTATGACCGTATTTGAGCAATTGGGGACTGACCCACTGGTTTTTGGTCTCGATAATCAAGACGAGACTCACCTTACTTATCTACTTAGCTTAACCAGCCAGTACTTAGCGGTGGTAAAACAAGCGGTAAATACCGAGCAAGCGAATGAGCAGTTGAAGCAGGCGCTTTCACTGGATTCGCCCAAAACGCTTTTCGCTCTAGCTTCTCTCGGTTTTAAGTTGGAAAACTGGCAAGCGCTGAACGCTTACGTCGATGAACTTGGTAACAGTCTGCTCTCAATGGAGAACTCCAGTGACATGGTCACTGTATCGGGTGCGATTGCGAACTGGGGTGGGTTCACCAGTGACGTGCGTATGCATGATAAAGCGTGGTTTAAAGCACTAGCTGAGCCGGTACAGCTTAGCTTTATTGCACTTCAAAAAGCCGTCTCAGGGGTGGCCCAAGAGAGTTGGCGAGCCACTTCGAACTTGCTGTTCCCTAGCCAGATGAATACCACCGCAACACCAGAAGGTTTAGTCAGCAACTTGCGGCTGGTTATCTTAGAAGCCATCGTGAACCCAGAAGCTATCGTGGTTCATAACCCTGACTATCCCGCACAGTTTAAAACATGGCAGCGAAAGTTAAACACCGAAATGGCAACAATTCGTCGTATCAACCAGCTTCCCTCAGGAGAGGTGACGCCAAAGAACCACCAGATACAAACCATGCGCAGTGCTCAGCAGAAAATGCAGAAGTTGTTGAGTAGTGAGTTGCCAATGATGGTGATGCTTAAGCATGACGCGGTCAATAACACCGCCAAGCAAATGCTTAACGATGCAGT
>NZ_JATABI010000119.1:0-1773 GCF_036533795.1 Vibrio sp. M250220
CTGCGCGGTCAGGTAATGTTAGAATCATGAGAACTCGGTAACGGTTGTAGGTTTGTATGTTTGGCGACTGATCAGATCGCTCAAACGGTACCGAGTTCCCTTCTTTTTCTACAAACCAGTGATCTATATTTAGGAACAGTTATTTAGCTTCAGGGGAAGCGCAAAGTGGAGTTTTCTCCCGACTTAATAAATCAGGAAATGAAATATTTGTTGAGGCAACGTATTTCCCGATAATCTCTGACGGAAAAGTTATAAAAGTTGCTAAAGTCGCCTCTGATGTTACAGAACAACATGTAAGAAGCATTGAAGATTGTGAGTTATTAAGTGCATTAGACCGAACGTTTGCCGTTATCACATTTTCACCTTCTGGAGAGGTAATTAATGCAAACGATGCATTCCTGAGTACTTTAGGTTATTCACAAGATGAAGTCGTAACCAAGCATCATAAAATGCTTTGTTTTGACGATTTTTATCAAGAAAATCCTCATTTTTGGAGGGAGTTACAAGGTGGGAGAGCATTTAGTGGGCGTTTTTTAAGAAAATCAAAACTAGGCGATAGAATTTGGATTCAGGCGTCTTACAACCCAATATTCAACGATAAAAATGAAGTATATAAAGTGGTTAAGTTTGCTACTGATATTACACCAGAGGTCCTTCAAGAGGAGGCTTCAAATGAGGCCATATCGATTGCTTACACAACGGCCGTTGAAACTGAACAAGTAGCAACGGATGGTAAAAAATCAATAAACAAAGTTCAAGAACAATCACTAGACGCAGTTCAACAAGTGGAAAGCTCCGTCGAACTAATAAATAAGCTCAATGAACTCTCAACTAACATTGAAAATATCGTCCAAGTTATTGGTAGCATTGCTGATCAAACGAACTTACTGGCTTTAAATGCGGCAATAGAAGCAGCAAGAGCTGGTGAATATGGACGTGGTTTTGCTGTTGTGGCTGATGAAGTGAGGGTTTTAGCTTCCAAGACATCAGGCTCAACAGCTGAAATTAGCCGAGTGGTCTCTGAAAATGTAATTTTGACGAATAAAATATCCGAATCAATGGGGAAAATTAGAGTCTCTGCAATAGATACAAATGAACAACTATACACTGTATCTTCAGTGATCGATGAAATACAAAGAGGTGCAGAGGATGTCGCTAAAAATATGTCCAATTTAACTTAGTGTGAACCTAAACCAATTTTTTAGCTAGTGCGATTTTACTTACCGCACTAGCACTTCATAGCTAGCTTTGCCATACCTGTAGTTATTCATTAGTTGCTAAACACTGGTAAATAAATGTCCAAATACGATTCATTGCCAATTAGGAAAAGCTGTTAATTAAGAAAAGCAATTTCTCGACCTCCTGAAAAAGTGGCATTGGAAATGGTCCAAGAACGGCTCAAATCTTCTCTCGCTCGCATAGATAGAGAAAAAGTGATCTTACTTCGACATTTTTTGCCTAGTTTTTCTTTTTAAGTCAGAAAATTAGTAATTTTTCATTGTGCCATTGCTTGCTTATTGAGCGGTCGTTATTCTCGGTTTAATACAGAAGATATTATCTACGTCAGCCAGAGTAATACGCAATGAATCCATCATTTGAATTGTCAAAATCAGAGCAACTATTCCTTTTGGTGGAAGGTGCTTGCATTCCTGACCTAGAAAGGCAGCTTTATCAGCTACCTGGGGTAATGGAACAAGAACCGATTTTTTTGTATCCCCCTTATAATCAGCTATTGAGTGTTTCTCCGAGGCTAGTGAAAGCGACCCCAGAGGT
>NZ_JATABI010000120.1:0-1769 GCF_036533795.1 Vibrio sp. M250220
ATTGAAGAGTACGAGCAAGAAATTGGCACGGTTCTCTACCCAGAAGAAGATCTAGTCGAATATATTATCACCTTCCCTGTGGATGCTGGGCTCCCTCCTCTTTACCTGATGTTCCAAAAAACGGCGCGTGATGAGTCTGGGGTGGTAACTGGTACAGGTAAAGACGTTGAGTGGGTCGATGGTTATTGGCTTGGGGAAGCTGCGAATGTCGGTCAAGGGCAGTATATTCCAACAAAAATTGCAGATGCGCTAAGAGGAAAAGAGTTTAATAGGTTTGCTGATTTACAGACAGCTATTTGGAAAGAAGTTGCTAAGAATCCAGAGTTATTTAAGCAGTTTGATAAACGGAATAAAATTCAAATACAAAAAGGTAACGCTCCCATGTGTTTACCTGATTATCAAAAAGGTGGGAGGATTCGTTATGAAATTCACCATATCGATCAGATTCAACATGGTGGTGAAGTGTATCATATTGACAACCTAAGAATTAACACAGCAAAAAATCATATAAGGATTCATTCAAATGAAAAATAAATTACAAGATTATACAGAGTCAGAGTTTTTACAGTTGTTATTGGCATCTGAAGAACTTGATTTTAGTGATGATGATTTGGATGAACTGGTAAATTTTTTCAATGAAAAGATCAAACATCCCAAAGGCAGCGCTTTGTTAACCCATCCTACAATGCTGGGAATAGAAGATTCATCAGACGCAATTATTGGAGAGCTAAAACGTTGGTACAAAGAACAAGGAAGGCCGTGTTTTAAAGATTCAATGTAATGATTCGAAAGGGGGGGAAGGAGAACCGTGGCGATTCACAGGGGAACAGACGAAGGATGCAGAACCTTCACGAAAGGTAGAAAAGTAATGAAAGTTTTAGTTGAAGCGTTTGACAAAAAAAGTGAGCTTTTGGTATCGGAAATCGAAGTGCAAAGGTCATATGTTGATCAGGTCTCAAAAGTACTAGATTTAAGTGACGATGATCTCCGGTTTCTATTAGCTGGTGCTGGTGGATTTGATATCTCGATTGATCAAGTTAAGGCAATTGAGACAATAATTGGTGAGGGTTTTTATAGCGCCCAATGCGACTATCAACTTGGAACAAGTTAACTATGACTTAGCGTTTAAATGTAAACCACCGGTGTAAATATCGCTGCTGCTGGCACGCTTTTAGTATTGGGTATTGTAGGAGTTACCTCTGCGCCTGTGTTAGCAATTGCTTCAATTGGTGCTTTTGTTGCAGGCGGTGCGGTTGGTGGAATTGGAGGTTCGACTATAGGTAAAACCATCGGTGATGGTTTTTACTTCTTGTATGAGAAGAGTATTGAGCTATCTGAATATATTGAAGAAGAGTTACTATGAGTTGGTATGAGATTATTGCGATTGTTTTAGGTATGACTTTTGGTGGATATTTAGTTCTTTGGTCTATCCCTGGTGCAATTATGCTCTCTATGGTTTCATTAGGTGATATTGAAAAAATTGTATTTATTGATAAGCAGGTAGCTAAGGATTTAGATAAATATTACGACGACCAAGGGTATATGAAATGGAACTATCAAATGTCCTACGCAATTGGAACTCGATTGATGGGTTACTGGCTTGCCTATCCTTTTATCAGGCATAGAGTGACCACTAAATCTAAAAAATTCAGACTGTTTATGTGGGTTAATTGTATTGGCAGCTGGATCTTTGTTATCGCATCATGCTTTTCCCTATTGGTGGAATGGCTGGAGACTATAGGTTAATCATTCACTGAAGCTGTACACCG
>NZ_JATABI010000121.1:0-1766 GCF_036533795.1 Vibrio sp. M250220
TGATGCAAGCAATGAAGGAAAACGATGATAAACAACCACTTGAGAACATTGTGCAGCTTGATGATGCCTATTGGGGTGGTAAAGGCAAGGGCGGTAAACGGGGTCGTGGCTCTAAAAAGAAAACGCCATTCGTTGCTGCGATACAGATGAATGACGAGAGACACCCAATCTACATGCGAATGAGCATGGTGGATGGCTTTAAGAAGCAAGAAATCACAAATTGGGGTAAAAAACACATCGAAGAAAAGACACTAAATAGCTGATCCTAATTATGCTTCACTTTTGGTAGTGTTTAGAAATCTGTGTCATTTCAGTAATATGTATAAAACAGGAATGACACATGACCAACGAATTCGATCTAGAACAAGCCATTAAAGCTCTTCAGTCAGGACAAGATCTGACAGGTGAAAGATGGCTTCTTAACTCCCCTTATTAAGCAAATAACTGAAGCTGCATTAAAGGCAGAACTTGAGCAACACCTAGACAATGACGACCAACCAAACCGCAAAAATGGCTCAAGCAAGAAGACTGTTAAGTCTTCAGTAGGCGCATTTGAACTAGACACACCACGTGATCGCCAAGGCTCGTTTGAGCCTCAACTCATCAAGAAAAACCAAACTAAGCTCACTGATGAGCTCGACCGTAAGATCTTGTCTATGTTCTCACTTGGCATGAGCTATCGTGACATTCGTGGTCACGTCGAAGATATGTATGGTATTGATGTCTCTGAAGCCACTATAACAGGCGTGACAGAGCGTTTAATCCCTGAACTTAAGGAGTGGCAGCAACGTCCACTAGATCCACTTTATCCCTTTGTCTGGCTTGATGCCATCCATTATAAAATCCGAGAAGATGGACGCTACGTCAGCAAGGCGATTTACACTATCCTTGACCTCACGATTGAAGGTAAGAAAGAGTTGCTAGGTCTTTACCTATCCGAATCAGAGGGTGCAAACTACTGGCTGTCAGTGCTAACCGATCTGCATAATCGTGGAGTCGAAGACATCCTGATTGCCTGCGTGGATGGCCTTACAGACTTCCCAGAAGCCATCGCTACGATTTACCCAAATACAGAAGTGCAACAGTGTGTAATTCATCAGCTCCGCAACTCATTGAAGTACGTGGCCTCCAAGCACCAGAAGGAGTTTATGGCTGACCTGAAGCCAGTCTACCGTGCTGTCAGCAAAGAGGCTGCTGAGATGGAGCTGGATCGCTTAGAATCGAAATGGGGTCAACAGTACCCGATCGTTCTGCGTTCTTGGCGGAATAAGTGGGAAAATCTATCGGTTTACTTCAAGTATCCAGAGTACGTTCGAAAGGCTATCTACACCACGAATGCCATCGAGGCAGTACACCGCCAGTTCCGTAAACTGACCAAAACCAAAGGTGGGTTCCCCTTGCTAAAACTGCTGTACGCTGGGATATTGAATGCATCTAAGAAATGGACAATGCCAATCCAGAACTGGAATATGACATTATCTCAACTAGCGATTCACTTCGATGGGCGCTTGGATGATGTCTTATACCAATCTAAGTAAAAATATGGTCTAATTGAGGCTATCATTTCTACACGAGAATACCATGGATAGCCTCGACAACATCGACTTTAAAAAACTTGCTAGTCAGCAGAAGTCTATACAAATGAAGATGCGTTTACTTGCTCTAGCACACTTTAAAGAAGGGCGGTCTCGAACACAGATTGCCAAATACCTGAAGGTAAGCCGCACTAGCGTGAACAAGTGGGTTCATACCTTTCTTGAGGAGGG
>NZ_JATABI010000122.1:0-1749 GCF_036533795.1 Vibrio sp. M250220
CAGCTTTCCAGATTAAAGAATTTGCTTGGCGACCATAGCGATTTGGACCCACCTGATTTCCATTCCGAACTCAGAAGTGAAACGAATTAGCGCCGATGGTAGTGTGGGGTTTCCCCATGTGAGAGTAGGACATCGCCAGGCTTTAAATTTAGACTCAAGAGTCTAACCAGTGCGGAGCGGTAGTTCAGTTGGTTAGAATACCGGCCTGTCACGCCGGGGGTCGCGGGTTCGAGTCCCGTCCGCTCCGCCACTTATTCCGAGAGTCGTCTCATTAAACACGAACAACAGGGGTGTAGCTCCAATTGGCAGAGCAGCGGATTCCAAATCCGCGTGTTGGGAGTTCGAATCTCTCCACCCCTGCCATCTTCAATTGCATGTTTATGCAAATAAAAAGCCCAGTCGTTTGACTGGGCTTTTTCTATTTCTGGGTTCTTTCATTGTGAGTAATAACTTGCCCCGGAGTGATCTGCATTCATTATTCAAAGACACACATAATTAGATTGTTCGTTATCATGCTATAACGACCTCGTTAGAACTCCCTATAATTGAGGTTTTTATGCCAGCACAAATGAAAGGAAACTTTTGTAACATTAAGGACTTTAAACCATCCCAGCGTACTATGAACGCAATTAAAGAGATGAACAATGTAAACCAAATGAGTAGTTATCTAGACAAGATTCTTGCTCTAGTACCTTTCTATCATATCTTTGCCGGACGAAAGTCTTATCCAGGTGTTGCACTTACAAATGCGGGGTGGAACGCCTCTACGTATCAATGGAAAACATTTAATGAAGCAATGATGGCTATTCCTGATATAAAAAGAAAACGATTAGAAACTATTGCTGAAAATGAAATGTTATTTTCTACAGGGAAAGATTATGAATTTTGGACATGTGTATATAACTCGCTTTAAGTTATTGATGGTGCTTATTTTATTGTCTGGTTGCGCTTTCGCTTCGGGGCTTGAGACAAAAGAGTCTTTGCAAATTAAATACATTGAGGTGTATGACGCACTTAATCAAAAGGTTGGAGAGTGCTCAAAGCTCAAGAAACAGAGACAAATTACGATAGATAATGAATGGCTTAAATCTCAACCTACGTTAACTCAGAAGGTTGTTTTGTTTGAATTATCCAAAATGGCAGAAAAACGTTGCGCTCAGCCTGAAGAGTCAGATTATATTAGTGTTATTTTTGACTTGGCTGTTTTTGGGGAAGTTGATGCTTTAAATGAATATATAGAGTTAAGGCGATATGACCTCCCTAAAGAAGACAATAAAAAAATCTTAGACGGTTTGGATCAAGAGCAATTAATGCACCTTTCTACACTAGAAAAGTACCAAACGCCGTTTAATTTATTTTCGGCTTTTGAGTCTGGCAACTGATTCAATAAGCAATAAAGATTACTTTATTTGATGAATAGTGTTTTTCCAAAGATAGCATCGTGGTTTCATGAAACCACGATGCTATTACAGTAAAAATACACAACCAAACTTATACCAATCTGGAAAATTAACTGGTCAGGTTAACCCACTCCCTTTTACACATCGTTTGCACCCAAATCTGCACTTTCCAAGAAGCCATTCCATGCTCTACATACCTGCTCGACAACATCGTTATAGTTCGTAAAACTTTGGTTGGCTAAATAGTGTTGTCGCAGCCAACTCCATACTTGTTCAATTGGATTTAGCTCTGGTGAATAGGGAGGCAATTTGATGATACTGACATTGTCAAACTGCTCGGCAATATCAC
>NZ_JATABI010000123.1:0-1706 GCF_036533795.1 Vibrio sp. M250220
GCAATCCGCGCTCTAAGCATGGATGGTGTACAACAAGCTAACTCTGGCCACCCAGGCGCACCTATGGGTATGGCTGATATCGCTGAAGTTCTTTGGCGTTCACACCTAAATCACAACCCAGCTAACCCAGAATGGGCAGATCGCGACCGTTTTGTACTTTCTAACGGCCACGGCTCTATGCTGATTTACTCGCTGCTACACCTTTCTGGTTACGAGCTGTCTATCGACGATCTGAAGAACTTCCGTCAGCTACATTCAAAAACTCCGGGCCACCCAGAGTACGGTTATGCGCCTGGTGTTGAAACAACAACGGGTCCTCTAGGTCAAGGTATCACTAACGCGGTTGGTATGGCGCTGGCTGAGAAAACGCTTGCTGCACAATTCAACAAACAAGGCCACGACATCGTTGATCACTTCACTTATGCATTTATGGGTGATGGCTGTCTGATGGAGGGTATCTCACACGAAGCATGTTCTCTCGCGGGCACGCTAGGTCTTGGCAAGCTAATCGCTTTCTGGGATGACAATGGTATCTCTATCGATGGTCACGTTGAAGGTTGGTTCTCTGACGATACACCTAAGCGTTTTGAAGCGTACGGCTGGCATGTAATCCCAGCAGTTGACGGTCACGATGCAGAAGCGATCAATGCGGCCATCATTGCAGCAAAAGCTGATCCTCGCCCTACGCTAATCTGTACTAAAACTATCATCGGTTTTGGTTCACCTAACAAGTCTGGTTCACACGACTGTCACGGCGCACCACTAGGCGCTGAAGAAATTGCCGCGACTCGTAAGCAACTTGGTTGGGAACACGGTCCTTTTGAAATTCCGCAAGATGTCTACGCGCAATGGGATGCGAAAGAAGCAGGCGCAGCTAAGGAAGCAGCGTGGAACGAGAAATTTGCAGCTTATGAAGCAGCATATCCAGAACTTGCAGCAGAATTCAAACGCCGCGTAAATGGTGAACTGCCAGCAGAGTGGGAAGAGAAAGCCAACGCGATCATCGCTGATCTACAAGCTAACCCAGCCAACATCGCTTCACGTAAAGCGTCACAAAATGCGCTAGAAGCATTCGGTGCCATGCTACCAGAATTCCTAGGCGGCTCTGCTGACCTAGCACCTTCTAACCTAACGATGTGGTCTGGTTCTAAGTCTGTATCTGCTGATGATGCCTCTGGTAACTACATTCACTACGGTGTGCGTGAATTCGGTATGACGGCTATCATGAACGGTATTGCGCTACACGGTGGTTTCGTACCATACGGTGCAACATTCCTAATGTTCATGGAATACGCGCGTAACGCAATGCGTATGGCTGCTCTGATGAAAGTTCAGAACATCCAAGTTTACACGCACGACTCTATCGGTCTAGGCGAAGATGGTCCAACTCACCAACCGGTTGAGCAAATGGCTTCTCTACGTCTAACGCCAAACATGAGCACATGGCGTCCATGTGACCAAGTTGAGTCAGCCGTTGCTTGGAAACTGGCAATCGAGCGCAAAGATGGCCCTACATCTCTTATCTTCTCTCGTCAAAACCTTGCACAACAAGAGCGTGACGCTGAGCAACTAGCCAACATCGCTAAAGGTGCTTACATCCTGAAAGAGTGTGCAGGTAAGCCAGAGCTTATCCTTATCGCAACAGGTTCTGAAGTAGAGCTAGCGGTAGAAGCAGCAGCACAGCTAACAGAAGAAGGTAAGAAAGT
>NZ_JATABI010000124.1:0-1694 GCF_036533795.1 Vibrio sp. M250220
TTTTTTAACATCACGTTGGATGATTATGTTGCCATTACTATCTTTTTTACCTTGAGAATAGGCATAGTAGAGACTGGTTGCAGCATCAGCGTAACCCAATTTGATTGCTTTGAGGTTCCACTTTAGCGCTTCATCCAAAGTCTCAGGCTTCAAAAAAAAGTAGTACAAGGACAGCATCGCGGGGGCGTGGCCCTGGTTGGCTGCGAGTTTTAGATACGGTAATTTGTCTTCAAACGATGCCCAGTATGTATTGTAATCGAGGAATTGATAACCACCATTGGGAATTGCATTGCTAACCAATTCTTTGTATTTAGTCTGGCGATAATAAGGGATATATTCCCACCACTCTCTTTTGGTTATTTTTAGGGCAAAAGCAGCCTTTCCATCGCCATTTTGGGCGAGTTCTTTCCATCCTTGTTGAGCTTTAGGGAGCCACTTTTCATCACAAGGCCAACCAAGGTAGCTACATGGTGTATTTACATATAACTTACCTCCTCCCATAACACCCATTGCCCAAGGGTCACCCATTTGGGCTGCTTTTAAAAAGGTTTGCCCCGCTTCAAACTGCTGACGATTTTTATACTGTGCCATCGCAAGCCAAAATGTCGCGTAAGCACTGCCTTGGTTTGATTGTTGTTGAAAAATCTGCTCGGCTTGTGGGTACTGTTTTTGGTTAAACAGTCGGATCCCTTGTTCAACAGGAGTCATCGCCCACACGTTGCTGCTGCAAACGACGAGGAGAATAAAGATTGATACACATTTTTTCATGGTTTATCTCTCTGGTCACCAATTACTTAGCTGATAGCCACGCAATTTAAATTGTTCAAGTTGTTCGATATCATCCTCAGGCAGCACCGCATATACCGCTTTCATTCGCGCTCGGGCTGGGTACGATTTCTCTAGGATTTTATGTTCCTTAGTTAACCAGTGAATGTTCTCGCGCAAGTCTGCGTAATCATCACCTAATGTTCTCATATATCTGCTTTTGTCTTTATCATTTGGGTTTTCATAAGGTTGTGAAAAGGCCTTGGTAAAAAAATCCCGTAAGCTGATGACATTTTTGGCGTAGCGTTGCCATTGCTCTGCTTTATTAAGCTCAGTGGGGTGCGGTAAGCCCATACGTTGCAGGGCATTTTCAAAGCGCTTGATTTGCCCTGTATCGGCTCGGTTTGCTCCTAACCAATTGAGTATTTGATTGATCGCTTTGCGCTGATTTTGATTTCTGGTTGCAGCGATATTTCTGCTCTCATTAAAACTTTCGCCCCAGCCAATACTTGGAATATCATTATAATGAATCAACACCGACAATAACTTAGCCAATGTTTCCGCTGGCATATTGGTGATCCACTGCTGATTTTCTTGTTGGTGCTCTTTTGAAAGCAAAAAGTTAGCAACAAAGTAGGCACTTTCTTGGTCGGTGGCTTGCTTCTCCATATCATCAATGATGTTAAATGGCAGCATCATCACTTGGCCAATGGTTAAGCCAAATGCAGCGGCTACCGTCAGCACTTTATTGAATTCGGCAAAACTGTTGACTTTGCCTGACTCATCGAAAAACTCAAATCGCTGAAACCCTTTATTATTCATCACGCCAAGCAGCGCAGCAAAGAAGTCATCTGCGGCTTTCGGGTTCAGTTCAGTGGCAAATTTCCCACCGAATCCTACCCCAGCCGTGGCCGCCATCGCCGTAATAA
>NZ_JATABI010000125.1:0-1653 GCF_036533795.1 Vibrio sp. M250220
GAGAAGCAAGCCACCGACCAAGAAAGTGCCTACTTTGTTGCTAACTTTTTGCTTTCGAAAGAGCACCAACAAGAAAATCAGCAGTGGATCACCAATATGCCAGCGGAAACATTGGCTAAGTTATTGTCGGTGTTAATTCATTATAATGATATTCCAAGTATTGGCTGGGGTGAAAGTTTTAATGAGAGCAGAAATATCGCTGCAACCAGGAATCAAAATCAGCGCAAAGCGATCAATCAAATACTCAATTGGCTAGGAGCAAACCGAGCCGATACAGGGCAAATCAAGCGCTTTGAAAATGCCTTGCAACGTATGGGCTTAGCGCACCCCACTGAGCTTAATAAAGCAGAGCAATGGCAACGCTACACCAAAAATGTCATCAACTTACGGGATTTTTTTACTCAAGCCTTTTCACAGCCTTATGAAAACCCAAATGATAAAGACAAAAGCAAATATATAAGAACACTAAGTAAAGATTATGCCAAATTCTGCGAGAATATGTTCTGGTTGACACAAGATAATCTTATCCTTGAAAAAACGTACCCAGCCCGAGCGCGAATGAAAGCGGAATATGCAGTGCTCCGAGAGAAAGATAGTGAACAACTAGAGAAATTTAAGTTGCGCGGCTATCAACTAAGTAATTGGTTACCAGAGAGATAAACCATGAAAAAATGTGTATCAATCTTTATTTTCCTCGTCGTTTGCAGCAGCAACGTGTGGGCAATGACACCTGTTGAACAAGGGATCCGACTGTTTAACCAAAAACAGTACCCACAAGCCGAGCAGATTTTTCAACAACTATCAGACCAAGGCAGTGCGTACGCGACTTACTGGCTAGGTGTCACACAGTATAAAAACCGCCAACAGTTCGAAGCGGGGCAGACCTTTTTAAAAGCCGCCCAGATGGGCGACCCTTGGGCTATGGACGTATTGGCGGGAAATGGCAATAGTCCTTGTAAGTATCTTGGATGGCCATGTGATGAAGCTTGGACAGATAAAGCCATTCCCCAATGGGAAAAACAAGCATCCCAAGGGAATGGAAAAGCAATGTACCAACTAATTCTACGAGGTAAACCTTGGTGGGAAATAGTCCCCATCTATAAATATAAGAAATATAGGGAAATATACTCCAAAGCTATACCTAATGGTGGGTATCGGTTTTTAAATTCTAGCGTGGTTTGGGAATCGACTGAAGAAAAAATAAAATACCTAAAACTCGCAGCCAACCAAGGCTACGCCCCTGCGATGCAGTCTTTATATTATTATCTCTTAGAGCCAGAGACATTGGACGAGGCTTTCAAATGGAACAACAAAGCAATCAAATTGGGTTACGCTGATGCTGCTTTAGTGTTTTATTATAGTTATTCACAAGGTGAGAAGGACAGTAAAGGTAACATAATTATTCACCCAGACGTTAAGAAAGCCTATTACTACAATAAGATATCGGGAGCTTTAGGCGGCGAGAAAGAAGACGACTTAAGAATTACCGAAAGGATGCGCGTAAAAGATCAGCGCCCTGTCGTTGATGAAAATGGTAGGCCGGTGTTTGAAGTACTCATCACTAAAGAAGAACAAGCTGAATTAGACAAGCAAGTGGCAGAGTTTGTTAAAGACATTACGCCAAACATGTTCTTAGATGAAACGTCTTTAGAG
>NZ_JATABI010000126.1:0-1619 GCF_036533795.1 Vibrio sp. M250220
ATCAATCTGTGTGAACACTCATCGCAATAATCATCGTATAAGGAGGTGATCCAGCCCCAGGTTCCCCTAGGGCTACCTTGTTACGACTTCACCCCAGTCATGAACCACAAAGTGGTGAGCGTCCTCCCGAAGGTTAAACTACCCACTTCTTTTGCAGCCCACTCCCATGGTGTGACGGGCGGTGTGTACAAGGCCCGGGAACGTATTCACCGTGGCATTCTGATCCACGATTACTAGCGATTCCGACTTCATGGAGTCGAGTTGCAGACTCCAATCCGGACTACGACGCACTTTTTGGGATTCGCTCACTTTCGCAAGTTGGCCGCCCTCTGTATGCGCCATTGTAGCACGTGTGTAGCCCTACTCGTAAGGGCCATGATGACTTGACGTCGTCCCCACCTTCCTCCGGTTTATCACCGGCAGTCTCCCTGGAGTTCCCACCCGAAGTGCTGGCAAACAAGGATAAGGGTTGCGCTCGTTGCGGGACTTAACCCAACATTTCACAACACGAGCTGACGACAGCCATGCAGCACCTGTCTTACAGTTCCCGAAGGCACACCTGCGTCTCCGCTGGCTTCTGTAGATGTCAAGAGTAGGTAAGGTTCTTCGCGTTGCATCGAATTAAACCACATGCTCCACCGCTTGTGCGGGCCCCCGTCAATTCATTTGAGTTTTAATCTTGCGACCGTACTCCCCAGGCGGTCTACTTAACGCGTTAGCTCCGAAAGCCACGGCTCAAGGCCACAACCTCCAAGTAGACATCGTTTACGGCGTGGACTACCAGGGTATCTAATCCTGTTTGCTCCCCACGCTTTCGCATCTGAGTGTCAGTATCTGTCCAGGGGGCCGCCTTCGCCACCGGTATTCCTTCAGATCTCTACGCATTTCACCGCTACACCTGAAATTCTACCCCCCTCTACAGTACTCTAGTTTGCCAGTTTCAAATGCAATTCCGAGGTTGAGCCCCGGGCTTTCACATCTGACTTAACAAACCACCTGCATGCGCTTTACGCCCAGTAATTCCGATTAACGCTCGCACCCTCCGTATTACCGCGGCTGCTGGCACGGAGTTAGCCGGTGCTTCTTCTGCAGCTAACGTCAAATGTGTATGCTATTAACATACCCACCTTCCTCACTGCTGAAAGTACTTTACAACCCGAAGGCCTTCTTCATACACGCGGCATGGCTGCATCAGGCTTGCGCCCATTGTGCAATATTCCCCACTGCTGCCTCCCGTAGGAGTCTGGACCGTGTCTCAGTTCCAGTGTGGCTGATCATCCTCTCAGACCAGCTAGGGATCGTCGCCTTGGTGAGCCATTACCTCACCAACTAGCTAATCCCACCTGGGCATATCCTGACGCGAGAGGCCCGAAGGTCCCCCTCTTTGAGCCGAAGCTATTATGCGGTATTAGCCATCGTTTCCAATGGTTATCCCCCACATCAGGGCAATTTCCCAGGCATTACTCACCCGTCCGCCGCTCGACGCCGTTAACGTTCCCCGAAGGTTCAGTTAACTCGTTTCCGCTCGACTTGCATGTGTTAGGCCTGCCGCCAGCGTTCAATCTGAGCCATGATCAAACTCTTCAATTTAAGATTTTGTTCGGCTCAATGAATACTGA
>NZ_JATABI010000127.1:0-1505 GCF_036533795.1 Vibrio sp. M250220
TGAGATGTTATAACGCTCAAGTTGGTGAGGCACTGGCAAATGTCAAAGCAATGAACAAAGTCATAGGACTAGGTATGCCTGTTAGAAGCTAACGGCTAGTCATATATGGCGTCGTTGATCTTCAAGCTGATTTGATCAACAACGCCATACCAATCTGATTGCTCTTTATATGCATTCCAAAAAGCTTTCGCTTCATCTGGTTTTGTAGTTTGTGTTATGTAAACAAGCGATAGAGCCTCCCAAAAAAATGCAATGATTTCTTTCACTAATATTGATGGCTCAAATTGATAGAAACTTTGATTTTCCATTGCTAGGTTATAATGCATTACATGAGCTAACTCATGCCATAGAACTAGATCGTCTCCAATAATGAAATTGTTATACCAAAGTATATTTGGAGTCTTCTTATATCCACTAAGACAAGTCAATGATGAACTAAATCCATTCTGCTCATGGATGTTGCAATTTAGCCAGTGTTTTTTTATTTTCCACTCATTGGTTCTCATTATTTTGATGAATGTTTGTTTTAGATCTTCAGGTTTTCTTCTTATTTCTGTTGCTTTTGGTTCTGATTTTAACTGATTTAAACATATGTTTTTTAGACGATAAAAGGTAGGCGGGCTCAATGTTATTATATTGTTTCCCTTTAGTTCATGTCTTTCATTATGTCTATCACACATGAGCTTATCGAGGTTTTCCTTAATGTTTTCATTTGTATTTGAGTATATTGTTTGTAACTTTTTTGAATAGAGAATTACTGCATATTCCCACTTTTTGTCTAATGGGAGTTTTATGTTTTTTCTCCAATTAATCTCACATAGAATATCAAACAATAAACTGTCTAATTTTGTATAATAGTATGCAATTTTTACATGTGATATTGTATCTTTGTTATTAATTTCACTTAGGATTTTTTTTAGGTTTGTTTTGGCCAGTTTGTGAAATTCGTTTAAGTTTTTCATAATACATCATATCTAGTGTAATAATGCCAATTCATATTTTTACCATACATGACCTATGGATACATTCTATGTAAAAAATAATAACTATTGTTGCTTCGGGATTTTTATTCTATATTTTATTTTTTTAATGATTGTTTTGTTAATTAGATGGTATGGTTTCCTATATCTTTGTAGGTTTTTTTACTTAAAAATATAGATTTTAAAGTGAGGAAATGTTGGCAATAATCAACAATGTTTACAGTGTCGATAATTAAAATGTTGATTATAATCGGTTTCAAATAATTGAAACCGATTAGGTGCTTGGTTGGTAAGCTATAATTTAACTTAGAATGTTATTATTATGAATTAATGGAGCCTATTCCTTTAGCAGGTTAGTTAAGAGATGGCTTCGTCACGGCGTTGTTGATCAAATCAGCTTGAAGATCAACGACGCCATATATGACTAGCCGTTAGCTTCTAACAGGCATACCTAGTCCTATGACTTTGTTCATTGCTTTGACATTTGCCAGTGCCTCACCAACTTGAGCGTTATAACATCTCAAG
>NZ_JATABI010000128.1:0-1499 GCF_036533795.1 Vibrio sp. M250220
ATAAAGTCATGACGGTGCGAACACATCAAAGTGGCCCGAGATAGCTTCTCAACTAGAGCCCGTATATAAGCAAGCATCTAACCTTCGTTAACAATACTTTTTGACAACAATAGGGAGTCCATATAAGCGTTGTGAATCACTCTTAAATTATTGTTATAAGCGTGGTTTGAGCATGTGCACGAACTGTTCGTCCTGCCCTGTAACCTCAAAGCCAAACCTTTTGTAAAGTTGCCCTACTCGGTTTCCTTGTAAGTAGCAAAGCTTTATCGGTAACAACTTTTGTGCAGCAAGCTCAATGACCGCTTTTAATACTTGGCTACCAATTCCTTTACCCTGATATTCTGGTAATAGGAAAAAACGACCAAAGTACAGATACTCAGAATGGCACTGCACCAAGTAACTGCCCACTGCGACTCCATCGACTTCGATTATGGTTGGCTTTTCTTCGCCCCACTCATTGTGATGAATTTCTCTTTGAACACTTTCGTCCCAACCAAATACAGCTTTGATTGGTTCAAATTCTGCTGATTTCTTAAGCTCGAATAGGAACTCATAGTCACTATTTTCAGCTTTACGGGTTTCGTACACCTAACTCTCCAAACCTACAACTACGGATAGATAATAACGCTAAATTAAGGTGTGAACAACGCAAGCCACCTTACTTAAACCATTGTGCCATAATCACTAAAATTGAAGTAAAAGCAAAAATGCCGAGCGTTGAGAATCCCTCTTAAATTGCTTATGTGATTTCTCGATTGAAGCGCCTAACTTTTGTACGCATGTTTTTCATAGGTGATGATGTATTAAACTGAATCATGCGCCCCAAAGTCCATTGCTCATACCACGCTACACCATACAGCTCATGGTTACTTAAGCTTGAAATCAGTAAAAGTATTTCATTAACCGTAAACTCGAGCTCAATAAGTAAATCATCGTATTTCCAGTCACGATACTCGTCGTGGAAACTTTCTGCGAGCAACCCCAATTGGTTCCATTTGTAGCCTGTTTCCGGAAAATCTACTTGTTGATTTTGAGAGCTTA
This sequence comes from Vibrio sp. M250220, assembly GCF_036533795.1. Taxonomy (NCBI): domain Bacteria; kingdom Pseudomonadati; phylum Pseudomonadota; class Gammaproteobacteria; order Vibrionales; family Vibrionaceae; genus Vibrio; species Vibrio sp. M250220. The sequence goes on from NZ_JATABI010000128.1 coordinate 1,042, forward strand.
GATGATACCATTTAAGTACGAGTTTCCCCCAACCTATCAAATAAGCCACCGTATCACTAACGCTAATGAGTGTACCTTTGACGTTTCCCTCTACGCCTGATTTACGAACGTGACTTTCTGGAGTTGAGCGATAGTCAGCCATAAGTTTCGAAAATATCGAGTTTATAGCAAACTCCAATTCATCTTTATTGCTTGGTACAGAAGACATTTTCACCTCCATTCACATAACGCAAAATTAAGGTGTGAACAACGCTAACACCTTAGCTAAACCATTGAGCCATAAACACTAAAATGGCTTGAAGTAAAAGCGCCAAGATGTATGGACTCCCTATCTCCCTCGGGAGTAACGTAATAAGTAACGACACTTTTACAAGGAAGCCAACACATGACTCATTCTACGGTGCTCGCTATCGACTTAGCAAAAAACGTTTTCCAAGTTTGTAAGATGGATCGACATG
>NZ_JATABI010000129.1:0-1456 GCF_036533795.1 Vibrio sp. M250220
TTTTTTGATCAGCGTGCCGCATTGTTTAAAAAACTGGATGGTTCCTTTGCAATGCTTTCCAAGCGTAGCGTTCAATTGCCCATCTACACGCAAATCAAGCGCAATCTAAAGCTATCCACTAAATCAGTCGTTCACAATGCGGATGAAATCTTAAAAACAGGTTTTGTGAAAGAGCTTGGTAAGCGCATTGGCAATATTGCAATTGGTATCTCCGCTGCTAGAGGTTTGGGGTATGTCGGTCTAGTGATAGGTGCTGCCAGCGGTATGAGTAATATCTATGAGGCGTGCAAGGTCGATGGAACAGGAGATTGTGGTAAGACGACGACCCGAGAAGTGGGCGGGTTTATTGGCGGTGTCGTTGGTGGTATTCAAGGTGGTAACGTTGGCGTTGGGCTTGCTGTCGCCGCCGTTTCTGGTATTGCTCTAGTTATTGGCGTAACCGCATCGGCTCCTGTTCTGGCGGTTGCTGCAATTGGTGGAGCGGTTGCAGGTGGTTTTGTCGGTGGTGTCGCTGGCGGTGCGACTGGTAAAGCAATAGGCGATGGATTGTATTTCTTGTATGAAAATGCGATAGAAATTGTTTCGGAAATCGAGGCTACTTTCTAATGGCTTGGTATGAACTTCTTGCTGCTTCGTTAGGTTTGATCTTTGGAACTTATGCCCTTGTTTGGTCTATTCCTGCTGTAATAATGATTGCTGTTGTTTCTTTAGGGAGCTTCAAGCACATTATTTTCATAGATAAGCAGCTAGCTAAAGACCTGAATAAGTATTACGACGATAACGGTTATATGCGACCGAAGCATCAAGCATCTTGGGATGTTGGAAGTCGGTTTATCAATTACTGTATTGCTTATCCTTTTATTCGACATCGTGAACAAACTGATTCTAAAAAATTTAAAGGATTTATGTGGATTAACGCATTAGGAATGTGGAGTTATATTGTACTTGCCTTGAGTTTAACGTTATTAAAATTTACTGGGTACATACCCTAATTTATATGGGACTGTAATGATCGGTTTCATATCGTTACTTAAGGTGTTGGTAATGTTCCATTGTTACTAATTCCTATATATTGTGTCTGTATCAGCTGCGACCGATACTAGATATTGTGGTTTGGTAAGAGGGCGATTGAAGCGGATGGTTTACCTCTTGATTTTTATGCTCAGGTAGCGGTAGGGGTTGGCGCAACGTCTGCAATCGTTGAGCAAAACCTTAAGAATATTCAAAATGTTCTATTAGAAATAAATGGGCTGTATGTGCAGCATGTCGAAACCAATCAAAAAGTGGGCTATGCCAATAATCAGCGATTTTTTGATCAGCGTGCCGCATTGTTTAAAAAACTGGATGGTTCCTTTGCAATGCTTTCCAAGCGTAGCGTTCAATTGCCCATCTACACGCAAATCAAGCGCAATCTAAAGCTATCCACTAAATCAGTCGTTCACAATGCGGATGAAAT
>NZ_JATABI010000130.1:0-1412 GCF_036533795.1 Vibrio sp. M250220
GCGGGTGCCAAAGGCGATAAAGGCGACAAAGGTGATACTGGAGCAACGGGCCCACAAGGTCCAGCGGGCCCACAAGGTCCTAAAGGTGATACCGGAGCAACGGGTCCAGAAGGTCCTAAAGGTGACACTGGAGCAACGGGTCCAGAAGGTCCTAAAGGTGACCAGGGTCCAGAAGGACCAACGGGTCCACAGGGTCCATCGGGTCCAGTCGATAATTTGGGCGATCATACAATGGTTCAAGATTTATATACAAATGGTCAGCGTATTAAGCATCGAGAATCAAGTGAATCCTATATAACTTTATCTGATAATTCTATTAGACTAAATGGACAAAAAACATACTTAGAAGGTGACGAAAATTATATATATAACGACGTAATATTTCCTGGCTACGTTGGTAAGGGCACGGATCAGCTTTATATCGACCAAAATGGATATTTGAGGGGGAAATCAGATTTGATTAATACAACAGGACCTTCAACAGTAATCGAGAAAACATACGATGATTATAACCAATCACACGCCTGGGTGTTTTCACCTGAAAATAACGAATTTACGCTACCAAGAACAGCTACGTTTGAATTTTCATTTGATATGTACGGAGCAAACTGTAATAACTTTATAAATAACAATAGAAATTGGAGTGTGATTCAAGGAAACGTTACAGCTAATCGCTTAACCGCAATGGAATTGGTTCGTACAAGCTTGAAACCTCAATATATTAGCATCACCACTTGGTTACATCCTGATGAACAAATAGAGTATACAGCAATACGACTTCGACATGCTGCCCTATGTGGTATTCCCCCTGATGCATACTTATATTATGATGAGAATGAAGGGTTATTTAAGCTATATGAGATAGACAGCCGATATTCTGCTTCCTTCAGATACTTTAAATTTGAGAAATTTCAAATCTATCCTAATTAATGTATATGGCCGTGATGGTATTACACATGCTAAGTTCAGAATTTAGTTATGAAACGTTAATTATTATTTGACAAACGTCATTTTTGTTTTAAGTGAACGACCAATTAGTGATGAGTTTTGTACGTAGTATGTCTGTTAATTAGGAGGGATAATGAAATACTCATGCATTTTAATGGCTCAAGTTATACTTTTTTTTATAGTTGGTTGTAATTACAAAGAAATTGATGGAAGTGATAATGAATTAAATGGAGAGATAATTTCCAATAGCTATAAGATTACAGAGGTAGGTAAGTTCGAAGACATATTTTCTATTTCGGATAACATAGATAAGAGCTCATTAACGATGCAGTCGAAAAGTGATAGTTGTCAACCTCTAACAATATCGGAAAATAGAGTTTTGTCATATTCTGGTAGTAGTTCTATATGTGAATACGTATTGGAGTATAAGAGAGGAATCTCAGAAAATGGATTAAGATCTTACC
>NZ_JATABI010000131.1:0-1410 GCF_036533795.1 Vibrio sp. M250220
TGATGAGATGGTCACCTCTATCTCGGCATCGCAATGTGCCATGATTAACTTTTGACAGAATCAAGGATAAAGGTGACCAACATGAAATATAGGCTTATTAGTATCGATTTAGCAAAAAATGTGTTTCAGATTGCTGTATTCGACCGACAAAACAGACCGGTTTCGAATTGCCAAGTACGCCGAAATAGATTGTTGGACACGTTAAGGCAATATGCTCCAACCACTGTTGTGATGGAAGCTTGTTACAGCTCAAATTATTGGGGGCGTGCAATTGAAAAGCTTGGGCATACGGTGAAGCTCGTACCTGCTCGAATGGTTAAAGCGATGCTAGTGGGGAACAAAAACGATGCTAATGATGCGATTGCCATTGCTGAGGCATCTCAACGGCCTAAAATCCATTTTGTTGCAGTTAAAACGATTGAGCAACAAGATATTCAGTCGTTACAAAGAATACGGAGTCAATTCGTTAAACAACGAACGGCCACTGTGAATCAGCTTCGAGGACTTCTGGCGGAATACGGTGTCGTCACTGAACCCAGCAGCGCCTGTTTAATAGGGTCAATCCCGACGATTCTGGAAGACCCCAACAATGAACTCTCCCATGTAACTCGTTCATTCGTTTTAAAGCTCTGGGAGCACTACAAGCAGCTTAGTGAAGAGATTGATTCGCTGACACAGCAACTGATTATTTGTGCCCGTAAACACAAGGATTACGAGCTATTATCGAGCGTCCCTGGCGTAGGACCTCTTGTCGCGTCAGGCATCATTGGTTCTATAAACAGCGTTGGTGAGTTCAAAAATGGTCGGCAACTGTCCGCGTGGTTAGGGTTGACGCCGTCTCAATACAGCAGTGGTGACAAAAACTATCTTGGAAAAATCACTAAACGCGGAAACCGAGATTTAAGGAAGCTACTCATTCAGGGGGCAAGAGCAGTGATAAACTGGTGTGAGCGAAAATCGGACCCACTCAGTCTGTGGCTACAGACATTAAAACCCAAGATGCATGTCTGCAAATTGGTCGTTGCTCTCGCGAATAAGCTGGCACGGATTATTTGGGCCGTGTTGGTAAAAAGAGCGCCTTATAATCCTCATTTGGCGTGTGCCTGATAAAGAGAACCATCTGTAAAAGAGCGGTAATACACTGATGTAAAACGGTTTGTCTTATTCAAAACCTGTTAGGGACAGCGGCTATTGAAAAGCCATGCGTGTGTAGAGGAGGATAAGACGTCAATTTGGAACTCATTAGGGCGCAGCAAACTAAACGTTGCTATAACGACGCCGGATATATGTCGCAAGACCGTCGACCATCAATGTTAATCTCCGTTAAGGGTGCCTATGAAATAGCTTAAAGAAAAGACCGACATTAATTTCAATCAGGCCTTGCGAACAGCGAGGTGACCATATATGTCC
>NZ_JATABI010000132.1:0-1390 GCF_036533795.1 Vibrio sp. M250220
GCAAAAAAGTGGCGGTATTTAATGTTGTTTTGGTTATTCGCGGTAAAGAACGCCAATGGTTTCCATTCTATTCGCTGGCTATTGAGTTTTGTTAGAACAGAATGAGCGTGTGTGACCCAGTAGTCATAGCCGTTGTAAGCCTCTTCCAGCGAAGGAATTTTGCTGTTGGTTTTTATACTGTGCCATCGCAAGCCAAAATGTCGCGTAAGCACTGCCTTGGTCTGATTGTTGTTGAAAAATCTGCTCGGCTTGTGGGTACTGTTTTTGGTTAAACAGTCGGATCCCTTGTTCAACAGGCGAAATCGCCCACAGCTTACCGCTGCACAAGAGCAGGAAAATAAATATCGTTTTTTTCATGGTTTATCTCTTATGGTAGTCAGTAACAAAGCCGCTTCAATGAGCGGCTTTGTGGGGGGACTAAAAGAGCTCTAAAGACGTTTCATCTAAGAACATGTTTGGCGTAATGTCTTTAACAAACTCTGCCACTTGCTTGTCTAATTCAGCTTGTTCTTCTTTAGTGATGAGTGTTTTAAACACAGGGCGACCTTCTTCATCTGCTAATGGTGAGCCATATTCATCATATACATGTTCCTGTGTAATTCGGTGGGCTGATTTCTCTTCGCCACCCAAAGCACCAGATAAGCGATTATAGTAATAGGCTTTCTTAACGTCTGGGTGAATAATTATGTTACCTTTACTGTCCTTCTCACCTTGTGAATAACTATAATAAAACACTAAAGCAGCATCAGCGTAACCCAATTTAATTGCTTTGTTGTTCCATTTGAAAGCCTCGTCCAATGTCTCAGGCTCTAAGAGATAATAATATAAAGACTGCATCGCAGGGGCGTAGCCTTGGTTGGCTGCGATTTTTAGGTATTTTATTTTTTCCTCTCTGGGTACATCGCTAAATCGAGTCAAATAATAGCTTGCGTTTAAGCCTCCTAACGTAAGTGCCTCAATATACTTTTTATCAATAAGGTAGCGGCCTAGCACCGGTACATAATTTCGCCATTGATTTGTAAAAAACTGAAGTTGTAGCAGAGCCTTACCATTGCCTGTTTCTGCTTCTTTCTTCCATCCATCAACTGCCAACTGATACCACTTATCATCACACGGCCAGCCTAAATAACCACATGGGTTATTGACGTAATATTCATAGCCAGAAAGAACACCCATAGCCCAAGGGTCGCCCATATTGGCGGCTTTTAAAAAGGTCTGCCCCGCTTCAAACTGCTGACGATTCTTATACTGTGCCATCGCAAGCCAAAATGTCGCATACGCACTGCCTTGGTCTGATTGTTGTTGAAAAATCTGCTCAGCTTGTGGGTACTGTTTTTGGTTAAACAGTCGGATCCCTTGTTCAACAGGTGTTATCGCCCACACGTTGCTG
>NZ_JATABI010000133.1:0-1376 GCF_036533795.1 Vibrio sp. M250220
ATTTAATCTAGGAAGAATATGACGTTTTAGTACATCGCTGTTTAACTGATGTATGGGAGAAGACCAAGAAATCTCACCATGATGAAGACAAAATTTTATAACGAACAATTAGGTTTTTGTCCTTTGATTGTTCTCTGTTCACGAAGAACATAATACCAATATGTCTTTCGATTATTTTTTCGAGTCATCTGACTCCTTATTGAATTTGAAGAAAAAAGATCTCCACTTAAGAGGGAGATCTTTTAGAAAGAAATTACACTAAAGTAACATTACCAGCTTGTGGGCCTTTGCTACCTTGCTCAACATCAAAAGATACCTTTTGACCTTCAGCTAGTGTTTTGAAGCCTTCGCTAACAATTGATTTGAAATGAACGAATAGATCAGCGCCACCGTTGTCAGGAGCGATAAATCCAAAGCCTTTAGTTTCGTTAAACCATTTAACTGAGCCAGTTGTTTTATTTGACATAATATATCTCGATACATTGAATGAATTATAAAGAAAGCTACTAAATAAGGAATGAAGAAAAAGGTATCGCAGGATAGATATGACGAATTTAATCGAAAAACTGAGAAGATCTTGAACTAAATATATTATTAATAGCTCACCGTTTGAGCTGACGACACTATACACTATGTGCACATAATAGATATGTATTTCTTCATTTAATTTTATATCAAACAAAATCAATGAGTTAACACATCAAATCAAGCAAGATGTTAAGCCCTGTGCGAGTTCCTCTCTTGAATCAGGTAGAAGTAACTGGATTTGCACAACTCTGGCTTGAGTAAGAGATGTCGTGAATATTGAGTGGCCTACACTTTGAACCAAGATTTCATTTATCCCTTATTGAATTGTGTAAACCTGAACTCTGGGTGATTAACCCCTATGATAGTTAGATAGCAAGGTAACGGCATAATAAAATACTCAAGATATATGTTTAGAAGGCAGTGAAATTCGTGTGGTGATGAGTGAGCAAAATCGCGTGATAGAAGTAAAAGTGTCAGACAATGGGGAAAGCATTTCTTCTTTAGTCCGTGAGCGATTGTTTGAAGTTTTCTATCGAGGTCAGTCAGATCGAGGAGATGGTGTGGGGCTTGGAATGGCGATCTGCAAAGACATCGCGACACTGCACAACGCATCTATTGAGCTGTTACCAAGAAAAGACGATTGGAATGAATTTACCGTTCGCTTTAGTGCGAATCAATAACCTTGTCGTGTGTTTATTGTCTTAGAAAGAAGCAGATTATCACGACATATGTGATATCTATTCAATTGATTTTATATCCAAACTATAGATATAAAAGCACAAGCTAGGTAACCTTTGAGTCACTCATAAACAACTCAATAGGGCATGCTGTGGGGTATAAGACCGTTG
>NZ_JATABI010000134.1:0-1353 GCF_036533795.1 Vibrio sp. M250220
CCATCCACCTTGCACGCTTCATAGATGCTATCGACACCACTGACGGCACCCACAAGTAAACCAACATAACCCACACCTCTGGCGGCAGAAATTCCAAGAGCAATATTACCAATCCGCTTCCCTAATTCTTTCACAAAACCCGTCTTTAGAATTTCATCCGCATTGTGAACGGCTGATTTAGTGGAGAGGCTTAAATTGCGTTTAATTTGCGTATAGATGGGCAATTGAACGCTACGTTTGGATAGCATTGCAAAAGAACCATCCAGTTTTTTAAACAATGCGGCACGCTGATCAAAAAATCGCTGATTATTGGCATAGCCCACTTTTGATTGGTTTCGACATGCTGCACATACAGGCCATTTATTTCTAATAGGACATTTTGAATATTCTTAAGGTTTTGCTCAACGATTGCAGACGTTGCACCAACCCCCACCGCTACCTGAGCATAATAATCATTGGGTAAGCCATCCGATTCAATCCGCTCTTCCAGTTGATGAGAGAAAAGCTCGAAGTGACGGTTGAGTGTCGCTACCTCCTCATCCAATAGTTTTCCTAATTCCTTACTGGCAATCTTCGCTTGTTCAATCCAAAGATTGAGCAGCTCTCGTTCATCCTTTGTTTTAGGCTCTGTAGTTGGAAGAAGGACAATTTCACCCTCTCGAACGGGCTCGTTCAAATGAAGATTACAGCGCTTGATGGTCTGCTTTTGTTCCTCACTTGTCTCTGACGTAAAGAGGTTTGCCCACAATTCATCTTGTGATTGAGTGGTCGTCGATTGCATCCAACCAAGATGAAAAGTGCTATCCCATTGCTCAACGACCGCTTCATCTAGTGCTAGTACAGTATTTCTACCTACAACACCATCGGTCTTATCAAGGTTGTATTGAGCATGAGTTGTATGCGTTGGTTTGTATGTCTGCTGAAAAGATTTAACCGCTTGCTCTGTTTTACTTCCAAAGATTCCTTCAACCTTTCCTTGATAGACTCCCACTGCTTTCAATGCTTCTTGAGCTTTTAATACTTCAAAGCTTTTCATCCCCATAGACAGTGAAGAAAACGAACCTTTCCCTAAAGCATTCATATTCTCTTCATTTTTTAACAGCCTTGATTTGAGTATTGGTGCGTTACTTACCTGTGGAGGATTATCTTTAGTCAAAGAAGCCAATAGTTTAGCTCTTCTTCTTTCCCTTTCATCATATTCAGCTATCGCTGCATTTGAACGCCTAACCTGACTTTCCACCATAGACTTTTTCTCTTCTTCTGGGTCTATGATTTCTCTTGGGGGGTATTTATAATCCATATTCCATCCATAAATTTTATTTTAACGTAGTCCTATCAAAAGGCGGTGTTCAT
>NZ_JATABI010000135.1:0-1342 GCF_036533795.1 Vibrio sp. M250220
GATTCACAACGCTTATATGGACTCCCTATTGTTGTCAAAAAGTATTGTTAACGAAGGTTAGATGCTTGCTTATATACGGGCTCTAGTTGAGAAGCTATCTCGGGCCACTTTGATGTGTTCGCACCGTCATGACTTTATCTTGGCAGCGGTATTTAATACCTAAGCGTTGCACAGTCTCTTGAAGGTTGGTCTTACCTGTTCGTTATCACGGTCTTTTTGACTAACTCTGTTAAGCCACAAGGAATTGTGGCTTGTAATCCTCTCCGCTTTCTATCATAGCGAAGGCTGTTCTTACGGTCTTATTTGCCAATGCTATTGCAGCAACCTTTTTCCCACGTCTTACCGTCATTGCTTTAAGCCATTGCTCTTTTGATGTACGAGCTTCTCGCTTTTCTAATTTGCAAACGACCCCAATGGCTCCATTGTAGAGGGCGTTACGCAGAGTGTTGTTGCCACAGCGTTTAGCAATAGCCCCTATCTTTTTTTGCCTCCACTACTATGTTGAACAGGAGTTAATCCCAGACAGGCAGAAGCATGTCGTCCTTTTGAAAAATGGTCTTTTTGGCTGAGGGCAATTTTCAATAAAGCCGCACAAATAGGGCCGACACCTTCTAATGCTTGTAGGCGTTTGCACAATAGGTCTTGAGATGTAGTGACTTTCAGTTTTTGTGTAATGTTATCGATTTGGTGAACTAAATCGACGAATCGGTCATACATCATTGCTAGGGTTTCCCTGAATGTCCAGGTGAGACTATTTTCAGCCTCTTCGAGTATGAGGGGGATTTCGGTTCTAAGCGCAAAATCGCCTTTGTTGATAGGGAAGCCAAACTCAAGTAACAGCGCTCTTAATTGATTTGCGGAGCTGACTTTCTGTCGGACAAGCAATTCGCGAATATGAACAATAGATTGTTGGCACTGGTCTTCAATATTAAGTATTCGGCAAGCTTTCACGTTAGGCTGCATAGCGGCGATAGCGATGGCTAAAGCATCATTAGCATCTGTTTTTTGACCTTGCCGGAATGCAGAGACTCGTTTAGGAGCGATGGCTTTTACTTTATGACCGAGTTTAATAGCTAGTCGTCCCCAGTGATGAGCGGTCGCGCAAGATTCCATGGCAATGAGCGATGCTTTTTCTTTGATAAGAAGCTCTGTAAGTTTTTTTCGAGAGACTTCTTTGTTGAAAATAATTCTTCCATGTCGATCCATCTTACAAACTTGGAAAACGTTTTTTGCTAAGTCGATAGCGAGCACCGTAGAATGAGTCATGTGTTGGCTTCCTTGTAAAAGTGTCGTTACTTATTACGTTACTCCCGAGGGAGATAGGGAGTCCATACATCTTGGC
>NZ_JATABI010000136.1:0-1342 GCF_036533795.1 Vibrio sp. M250220
TTGGGTGAACCAAGATATTGTGAACATCCACTTGGTCATTCTCGGGGAGGACGGTATCAGGTGTGAGTACATCCGTTGAGCCGTCAGGTGTCCAAGTAATAGTGATACCATTATCCAACTCAGCAATAAAGTGTTGCCATCGAGCGCCAATTTGAAGGTATATGTTATCTGTTAAAAAACGACTTAACTCTTAAAGCAGGGTAAGCCCTGCGACAAGCGCCATTCTTTGACGATTCTAACAATATTCTCTGGTGTTCCATCTTCGGGTGTCTTTGGATAATAGATTAAATCTGTACCTTCAGGGTGTTGAGTAATGTCTTCAAAATGTTCTAGCAACTCATCAAGAACATCGTCTGTGTCAGACACATTTTCTTTAAAGATCGCTTCTACAAGTTGTAGAAAATCCCCCTCAGTGTAGTCGGATATCGATAACTTTACCTGCACATAGCTCTCCTCCCTCCTCTTCAACTCGTTACTTTAAGTCTTTAAAACACGGCTTTCCTTGTTCTTTGTACCAACGTTTTAATTCTTCAATCACAGCTTCTGGTGAGTCTTCTCTGTCATCTGGAGGATAAAAAATCAGATCACTGCTTTCAGGATGAGCCACTAGTTCAATGAAATCATTAACCCACTGTTCAACCTCCTCCTCTGAGCCATTACATTCATATATATCTTTCGTAAAATGTAAAAATTCTCTTTCGGTATAATCAGAAATTGACCCTTTTTTTCTCATATCTAACACCTTAATTTTTATGTATTTTTTTATGATTTCTTGGAGTAACAAGTCTCAAGTTATCAATATCATATACAGCACCACCATGTTGAATTTCATTAACATGGTGAATTTCAAACTTTCTTATTTTTCCGTAGTGCTCATCCTTTGGAGCAAATGGAGCATTGCCTTTCCTTATATGTGCTTTGCTCGCCCCATTAAATTGAGTCATTAGCTCTTCATTTTCTGCAACGCTCAACCAGAAAGCCTTCCTAAACGCATCAAAACTACTGAACTCTTTACCTCTCAACTTATCAGCAATTTGTGACGGTATCGGAGCACCTAACCCCTCACTGGCTTTCTCTAACCATATGCCCGTTATATCTTCGCCATTCCCTGTAACAACCCCAGACTCATCACGCGCCGTTTTTTGGAACATCAGGTAAAGAGGAGGGAGCCCAGCATCCACAGGGAAGGTGATAATATATTCGACTAGATCTTCTTCTGGGTAGAGAACCGTGCCAATTTCTTGCTCGTGCTCTTCAATTGGGTGAACCAAGATATTGTGAACATCCACTTGGTCATTCTCGGGGAGGACGGTATCAGGTGTGAGTACATCCGTTGAGCCGT
>NZ_JATABI010000137.1:0-1329 GCF_036533795.1 Vibrio sp. M250220
GGCTTACGCGTTATTTGTAAGCCAATCCGTTGGCCTATGGTAAATGCAGGCAAGGTCAACTCCAATTGCCATTGGTTGGTGCCAGTGTCCATCCATTGGGAAGGTTTTCGGTTAGGGACTGAGTTAAGCTGAACCTGAGGTTTATGAATAATGTGTTCTAAGTGAGTTAACTCCTCGACGGCATCCCACTGTTTTGACTCTTTCCCCCATGTGGAGTGAAGCAGCCATTTCTCAAGCTCAGAGCGTTTAAAGACATTGATAATGATGACAGCAATCAAATACACAATACCTGCAACCATTAACGTAGTTAGCATCCAAGAGGCTATTATGCTACTTATACTGATTTTTAATAGGCTCGTACAACTTAATAAATTGAATACACCTTGGACTCCAAATACAGCGACTTGAGCCAAGGTTGATCCCCACTTTAAGCCATAGCCGAACCGTTCCATTGGCGCATGACTTGAATCAGTGAATTTATCGTAGCTTTCCCATGTTTCGAATCCTGTCGCAATCAAGCCAAACAAAGAGACCGCCGCCGTCGTTTTCGCAAAAGTAGCCAAACTTTGTTTGACTTCGTATGGGTGGACACTGCTCCGTAACGCCACTTTCAACGATTCAGAAAGTAAAGGCTGCTTAACGAGCTTATCCCAAGCAGCATCTCGCCACACAGCGGTAACAGCGGAGACCGCATAACCTGTCGCATAGGTCGCTTCTCTAATTGCAGGGTTAGTCCATAAGCTACTGCTTGGGTGTTGCGCAGCTTTATGGCGGATGTCTTGCAGAACAACCGACACGTTCCAAAGGTTTAGGATGGCGACGACGCCCCCCATTTTACCCAATTTGTCCCATGATGCTTGAGTGAGCTGCTTACCTTGTTGCCAACTGCGTTCTACTGCATCGTTAAGCATTTGCTTGGCGGTATTATTGACCGCTTCATGCTTAAGCATCACCATCATTGGCAACTCACTACTCAACAACTTCTGCATTTTCTGCTGAGCACTGCGCATGGTTTGTATCTGGTGGTTCTTTGGCGTCACCTCTCCTGAAGGAAGCTGACTAATATGACGAATGGTGGCCATTTCGGTGTTTAACTTTCGCTGCCATGTTTTAAACTGTGCGGGGTAGTCAGGGTTATGAACCACGATAGCTTCTGGGTTCACGATGGCCTCTAACATAACCAGCCGCAAGTTGCTGACTAAACCTTCCGGTGTTGCGGTGGTATTCATCTGGCTAGGGAACAGCAAGTTCGAAGTGGCTCGCCAACTCTCTTGGGCCACCCCTGAGACGGCTTTTTGAAGTGCAATAAAGCTAAGCTGTACCGGCTCA
>NZ_JATABI010000138.1:0-1319 GCF_036533795.1 Vibrio sp. M250220
CTCACTTCAATAAGACGAGTGCCAAATTCTTTTGGCGCAGGCTCTACGGTTAAATCACCTTGTTTTTTACCTGACGCTATATAGCCCAGTTGTTGATGTTTTGAGGCTTGCCAGTTAAACGGCATGCTAACCAGTACCGTGATGGTATCCTCCGTACTACCACCCAAATCTAATCGATAGGTGACGGGGCTACCTCCTTCTTTTTTTTGGCTCCATGTGCCGTTCTGCTCATTAAGCATAACAGCTGGCTTCGCCTCAGTAGGGACATAGCTATAAACTTGTTTGGGCTTACGCGTTATTTGTAAGCCAATCCGTTGGCCTATGGTAAATGCAGGCAAGGTCAGCTCCAATTGCCATTGGTTGGTGCCAGTGTCCATCCATTGGGAAGGTTTTCGGTTAGGGACTGAGTTAAGCTGAACCTGAGGTTTATGAATAATGTGTTCTAAGTGAGTTAACTCCTCGATAGGCTTCCATTGCTTCGATTGTTTGCCCCATATGGAGTGAAGCAACCACTTCTCAAGTTCTGAACGTTTAAAGGCATTGATGATGATAACAGCAATCAAATACACAATACCAGCAACCATCAACGTGGTCAGCATCCAAGGGGCGATAATAGATCCAATACTAAAAACGCCTATTCGACTCAATATATTAGTTACAAATTGTGCTCCAAATACCACAACTTGAGCCACGGTTGCTCCCCCTTTTAACCCATAACCCAACCGCTCCATTGGCGCATGACTTGAATCAGTGAATTTATCGTAGCTTTCCCATGTTTCGAATCCTGTGGCAATCAAACCAAACAAAGAGACTGCTGCCGTCGTTTTCGCAAAGGTTTTGAGCATTGCCGATTTTGAAGCATTGCTGTTTTTTATTGCTTCATTTAAGGTTTCACCAAGTAGCTTAGAATCCTTAGCAAGAATTTCCCATTTCGCATCTCGCCACACAGCGGTAACAGCGGAGACCGCATAACCTGTCGCATAGGTCGCTTCTCTAATTGCAGGGTTAGTCCACAAACTAGTATTCGGGTGTTGCGCGACTTTATGGCGGATGTCTTGCAGAACAACCGACACGTTCCAAAGGTTTAGGATGGCGACGACGCCCCCCATTTTACCCAACTTGTCCCACGATGCTTGAGTAAGCTGCTTACCTTGTTGCCAACTGCGTTCTACTGCATCGTTAAGCATTTGCTTGGCGGTGTTATTGACCGCGTCATGCTTAAGCATCACCATCATTGGCAACTCACTACTCAACAACTTCTGCATTTTCTGCTGAGCACTGCGCATGGTTTGTATCTGGTGGTTCTTTGGCGTCACCTC
>NZ_JATABI010000139.1:0-1187 GCF_036533795.1 Vibrio sp. M250220
GATGTAACTGCTCTATCTCAACAATAAAGACTCCTAAAAGCAGTAAATGAGGTTAGATTCCAAAGTGAGGAAAATTCGACTATTTACCAACTTAGTTTTTGGACGGAACCAATGAAAAAAGAAATTGAGAGATTGATTGATGAAAATTAGTCGCTTCAAAGTATTTCTATATCTCACTTTCTTCTCTCTATTTCTAGCAGTATTTAGCTACTTTTTACTAAAAGTAATCAATAACTTAACTGCTTATGAAAATATCGTTACGATTTATAGCGCCTTAAACAACGCTTCATTATTCGCATCATTTAGCAGCACTTTAATACTAACAACATTCACAATCATTGCTCTTATCACAGGTAAGTCTCTAAGATGGATGCCTAAAATCATCATCATAATCCTATCCATAATGGTTGTAATTAGCTTTATAGTTGGATGGGTAATGACAACCGTCACAAAGAAAGAACTTGATGAACAAGGCTATATCGAGTGTACATCTGAACGAGAATTTACATTGAAATACTCAAGCAGAACGTACGTTCTTCCACCGGAAACATGTGATTAAAGCTGTGAACTCGGTTGACTATATGCTTCAAGATGAAAAGCTTTATTGATGGGGGTGGCACGCTTAAAAAGCTCGAAGAAAATCGCTTATCACGCCGCACAGAAACGGTAGGTAATTTCTCTCACGGCGGCAGCTATCGACGTAATCTAGTGGTGAATAATGAATCGTTTAACGTTCGCTTTAAAGCGAGTTGCGCCACGCCTGAATGTCTAATGAGAAATGCCCACATCGACATGGAAGATGATGCCTTTCAGGATTACATCGAGGCAGCGACACAAGATAAACGTTCGGATGTGATGCAGGCGATAGGCATTGCTTTAATTGCTAATCCTTACTTAGCTCTTTTGCAAAGAACGGTTTTAGCTGATGTTGCCTATTCTGGTGTGTTTGAAGGTAATTTTGACCCCGCGTGGGCTTATGCAATGGGGATGGGTACTGCATATCGTTTGAGATTGCTTAATCTACCGAAGCGAGTCCAAGATACATCAGAAAGTGTTGTTAGCTATTTTTCTGGTAACTTTTTAAGTGGCGATAACGATGATGATTAATAAAGTGAAAGTTTGGAGATATATGAATATCTCCGATGGAATATTTATTTTTTGCGTTATTTTAGGCGTGCTGTTTTTTC
>NZ_JATABI010000140.1:0-1185 GCF_036533795.1 Vibrio sp. M250220
GTGGATCACTACCCCAATGGTCATTTAATGCAACAAGAACCATTAAATCCAGGTAATAAAAAAATAACTTTGGTGCACGAAACGACTGAACCTGGCGAGGTCGAAAGCTTAGGCGAGTTTTTTGAACTGTTTTCTGCTGGTGGCCATAAGGATTTTCTTGATATGCTGATCTGCTCCAGCCAGACTGGACACTTCATTAAGCGACATTTTGCTGTTCAAAGTTAACTGGGCTTAGATACCCAAGAGCACTGTGCCTTCTCGTCCGATTATAATCAACCTCTATGTACTCGAAGATCGTTTGGCGCATCTGGTCTCTCGTCATAATTGGCTCATATTGTATCGCTTCCACTTTCATAGAATGGAAGAAGCTCTCAACACAAGCATTGTCCCAGCAGTTTCCTTTCCTACTCATACTTTGCTTTAGATTATAAGCAGTTATGAGATCTCGATAATCTTTTGAGCAGTACTGACTACCTCTATCACTATGAACGATAACCTGCTCGGGGAATCCGCGACGGAACAACGCCATTGATAGCGCATCACAGACCAGCGTAGCCGTCATTCTGGTATCCATAGACCATCCAATTACTTGTCTTGAGTAAAGGTCAATAATTACCGCCAAGTACAGCCAGCCTTCGCTTGTGGCTATATAGGTGATGTCTCCAGCCCATTTTTCATTCGGAGCCGATGCGCTAAAGTTCTGAGCCAACAGGTTTGGAGCAACAGGCATTTGATGCTTGCTGTCCGTAGTGCACTTAAACTTGCGAGCAGCTTTCGGCGTTAAATCTTGACGCTTCATACTGGCAGCAATGGTTTTAACATTGTAGTTATCACCGCTCTCAGACAGTTCTTTTTGGATACGCCTTGAGCCATCTCGGCCTTTGCTGTTGTTGAAAGCTTCTTTGACTTTTGTATCAAGCTTTTGGCGAATTGCCTCGTATTGGATGGCCTTATGGCGATGCTTAACCCAGTAATAAAACCCACTTCGGGATACCCCGAACACCTTAGCCATACGCACAATACTGAAGCTCAGCAGGTGTTCGAGCATAAATTCATAGAAATTTACTTTAGATTTTTCGCGAAGTAGGTGGCGGCCTTTTTTACAATTTCTAGCTCTTCTGCTTGCTCAGCCAACTGCCTTTTGAGCTTGGCAACCTCTGCGGCTAGCTCTTGCTCTCGCTGACT
>NZ_JATABI010000141.1:0-1172 GCF_036533795.1 Vibrio sp. M250220
CAGTAAAGAAAGTTTGTATGACAATTATCAAGGCACGATCAATTACCTCTCAAATACCATCGAAGATATACAACAACGCAACTTGAAGGCTAAGTACGAGCTAGCCGAAACGTTAGGCAAACCCTACTCGCCCACTAATCAAGCTTATCTTGCCCGCTTAAAACAAGAGATATCGATAAACGAACAATTAGTGCACAATCATCATCAGGTCAGGCACGAATTAACCGCGACTCTAAACAACCCTGAGAGGTATCCGCTCAGTTTACTGCTGATGTCTAATCAATCCTTACCTGATGAAATTAAGGAACAATTAAAATGACGCTATCGACTAAACAAACAAGGTTGGGGATAAACCTCACGCTGCTTGTATTTCTTGTTGGTATAGGTTGTAGTCTTTACTCAGCACAGAATGCAAATCCGCAAGAGTCGATTCGAGTAGCAGGTTCAAAGCCAACCGATGCAACTGTAAAAGTGTGGGCAAACTATTGGGTATATGGTGATGACTGTGAATCCTACTCTTATGATATGTTTGGCCAAAAAGCCCATCGAGGAGGAAAGATCACCACATTCTTTACTCCGAGTAATGATGTAAGTGATGATCGTTATCAGTTCACCGTGCCATACTCAACTTACACAAACAGTAAAAATTGCGTGGTCGAATTACGAGATATCAAGGTCGAAGCCTATAACGCATTTGATACAGTAGGTTTTGCCCAACTACGTATTCACCAATCAGGAACAAATTACAAAGATAGACAAATAGATTTAAATTCTGCAATTAAAGCGAAAAATTGTGACGCTTTTTTACATCAATGGAAAGACAAGACCTGGTCGGGTGGGCTAGGTTGCCATTATTCCGTTAATGGTGAAAAGATATCCAAAAAACAGGAGTTTAACGCAGAAACTGTCTACTTTGATTTTTCTCAGTTTAATAGCGATACGGTGATTCACTACGATATTTTAGCTGGTGAAGAGTATCGTAGTACCCCGTTAGATCCTCAAACAGGTAAGTAACTGGGTATGAGTAACAAACAGCGAATATTATCGATTGTGCTTATCACCATTACAGTAATTCTATTTGTGTATTATTTGGGGCCATCGGAGCGAATATGGGGCGCGGGCGAAGAGCCGTATATGGTGATAGCTGGGAAAAAGCCAGCAGATGCCAATAT
>NZ_JATABI010000142.1:0-1151 GCF_036533795.1 Vibrio sp. M250220
TGCTCTGGTGTCAGTGGCTCTAGCTCTTTTTCTGGGAGGGGGGGGACTGGCACCGCTTTTGTTGCCGAATATTCACCTACATAGGTGAGTATCCCGCATCCATCAAGCCATAACTTTGCTCGTCCTTCAGGGAGAAAGCCAAACATAAAATCATTTTGGTAGCATGTAGGTCCCTCGGGCTCTTCTGGATATTCGGGATAAGGCTTCACTATAGCCGCTTTAATTTGCGCGGTGACCTTAACGACGGTGGCGTAGCGAAAACCGTTGAGCCCCCAATAGATATAGAGTTCATCGGGTAAGGACTTTATTCCCGAACCAAGTTGATCAGGGATAAAGTTGACTGGTACGCCCAAAGGTAATGCATAGCCATCGTAGTCTGGATAGGTGTATTCTCGATATTTATCCATGTTGTAGCGTAACGGTGAACCCAAACCACCATATGGGAGCATCATACTGGTCCAGTCCTCTTGGTAATTGACACCGTAGGCTTCGTTAACCGACGCAGGGTAATTATAAGAGATCGCGGCACCAATCCGCCAAGGTCTAAACCTCGGGTCATCAGGGTAGTTTGGCTTGGCACGTCCGACTAAGCCAGCGATTAGAGCGAGTATGGCAATGGTTGTGATTGCGAGATAGCGTTTATTCACCGTCGTACTCCCCGTGTGCATAGCCGTGGTTGATGGCTACTCTGGTGTGCTTGGAACAACATCTGCTAGATTCTGTACTCTATAGCCCGGGTTATACCAGACTTGATTGACTTTATCCCAAGGGATCGGGTCATCAAGCGATGGCCGCGGATGAATTTTTGGTGGCTCTTGTTTAGGTTTATCCGCCATCAACTCGGTAATGCCAAGTCTCTCGTAACGTTCCGCTCTTTCCTTGAGTTGTTCTGGCGTCAGTGGCTCTGGTTCTTTTTTTGGTGCCGGTGGAGGGACTGGCACCGCTTTTGTTGCCGAATATTCACCGACATAGGTGAGTATCCCGCATCCATCAAGCCATAACTTTGTTCGTCCATCAGGGAGAAAGCCAAACATAAAATCATTTTGGTAGCATGTAGGTCCCTCGGGCTCTTCTGGATATTCGGGATAAGGCTTCACTATAGCCGCTTTAATTTGCGCGGTGACCTTAACGACGGTGGCGTAGCGAAAACC
>NZ_JATABI010000143.1:0-1121 GCF_036533795.1 Vibrio sp. M250220
TTTCGTATGCCCTGCATGAACGACGATCTTAATCGCCCAGTCTGGACGCCGGAAGCAAGTTGTTACAGTCAGTTCTCGATCGTTGATCGCGGGGCGGATATTCAGCATGAAGTCACCCTAAGCAGTTATTCGTTGTCAAAGTATGAAGCAGAGTTGCTGGATTATGATGTTTACTTACAAACACTTGGCCGACCATTTGAACAGAGTATCTATGAAGGGCAGTACCTAGAACGCGGCTCTAAGATTTATAAAACCGCCTTACCTAACTTTCTCAGACAATCTGCTAGAAATGTAAATTGGCAAGATGCCAAAAACTATTGTCAGTGGCTGGGGCAATTAACCTCACTACCAGTGGATCTGCCCACCGAAGCACAGTGGGAATACGCCGCACGTAGTCGTGGGCAAAAACTCTACTACGCAACCAACAATGGCTTTATTCAGTTTAGAGGAAGGGGTTTCTATAACCCAGAATTAGGGGGTTATGAGGAGTTTACCGAAAAAACCGCTAATGTTGATACGGATTTAAACCCTGTTGGTATGTTTGAACCCAATCCCCTCGGTATTTACGATATGACTTACAACGCAGCAGAATGGGTCAATGATTGGTACGCTAAAGATTATTATAAAGTGTCGCCAAAACTTGATCCTCAGGGCCCTGCAACGGGTGAGTACAAAGTTATACGAGGCTGGGGGGCCATGGTCACGGTCGCTCGTGCTTATGACCCTTTAAATAGAGATGAACCGTCGTATCGTACAGGATTCCGCTGCTCCGTCCAAAGCACGGAACAAACCAATTAGCCTTGAAAAAGACCGCCTTACGGCGGTCGTTGTGGTTAGATATAATAGCCATTTTTTTTATTTAAACGCGCGATTTGCCGTTCGACCCTCTCCCTCTTCTGCCTCCAACTCCAGCCGGAGCGCGGCGCAAACGGACGCATTTGAGCAAAGTTGCTCTCGTTGATTTCATTCACTCGATTCTTAACGGGACACACGTTTTAACTACACCAATATTAAGACAGCGTTTCTGATAATTACTTGATAGATTGATTAATTATTAACTGGGTGTGCATCATTAAGAAAAGGAAGGGAAATCACATTATTTCCGAGTCATTAACTTCATG
>NZ_JATABI010000144.1:0-1068 GCF_036533795.1 Vibrio sp. M250220
CCATCTTTTAACCGCCCGTAGCCCATATGGGTTTTCGCGACAATGACGGATATTTCACACTCTTGCCACGGAATACGATAGAGCACTTTATCGTGCCATACGTAAACCTCTTGGTTTTGTTTATGAAAGCGTACCGGCATGGCGATGGGCTTAAATAAACTTAAACCCATACAAATGGCGAGAATTGCCAGAACGGTGATATCGACGTAACTGAGTGACCATGTATCTCCAGCGGTGTAAACCATCGAAGTCTTGACAAGCAGCCAGAGCAAGGTAAAGAAAATCACCGCATACACATTATCGCCTCTGCTATGAACAGACCGAACTCGCATATCAATAAATCCTTCATGACCTCCTGCTGAAAACAGTTCAAAAAACTCCCCCATATCTTCACCTTCTTTGTTTTCGTATATGAAGGAAATTTTTTTATTGCCCGGGTTTAATGGCTCTTGTTGCATTAAATGACCATTGGGGTAGTGATCCACGCCGTGTTGGGTAATATGGAAGTTGGGGGTAAAGCCAAAGTCCTCTGGCCCAACCCAATGGTTGGGGCCGACTTGTCTAATCTCACTCATGATGGGTTCTTCCTCCGCGAACAACTCGACTGCCGCTCGACTGAGCGGCAGTGCGGATAAACTGTCGTGAAAAACGTCTAATGCCAATTGCATCGTTTACCTGTCCACTTATGGACCTGTTCTGGCCATTTATGTCTTAGGGGGTTACACCAGAGTGCAAAGTCAGCCGGTCGAAACACAAATACAATCGGTAGAACTAAGATAAAGCGAATCAAAGCGACAAAGTTGCTATACCCTTGCTCTCTTGGTTTATCCGTGTTAACTCCCCCTATTCGTGGCTCTTTACTGATCTCGTACCACAGTGGCTGTTCGTCTGCCATATAGCGGCGAACATACTCCCAATAACCATACATAGGGGCATGACTGCCCATATGGCGAAGTAAACTGAGATATTGATGGCGTTGACCAGTTAAATCGGCATTGACCGCGTGTTGAGGGTTAAGCCAGAGCATTAACTCATAGCCATCTTTTAACCGCCCGTAGCCCATATGGG
>NZ_JATABI010000145.1:0-1068 GCF_036533795.1 Vibrio sp. M250220
GACTCTATACTTTGATCATTATTCATTAGTCGATTCTCACTTCAATAAGACGAGTGCCAAATTCTTTTGGCGCAGGCTCTACGGTTAAATCACCTTGTTTTTTACCTGACGCTATATAGCCCAGTTGTTGATGTTTTGAGGCTTGCCAGTTAAACGGCATGCTAACCAACACTGTAATGGTATCGACCAGTGCTGCCGCCTAAATTTAATCACTCTGTGAGAAAGCGAGAACGTTACTCTGTAGCACTCTCTTCATCTCGCTGATAAATTGAATGTTTAAATTGATCATTAAGTCTTTTGATTTTTACGACCTCAAGCTCATGGAAAAGTGAGTACAAATTATTTAACAACGCTTGCTTTTCTTCGAGAGTCGATGTGAATATCAATCCCTTGTATCCCATTTGACCTTTTTCAGGAATCGTAAAAGAAATTACGTTATCACTCACTAGATTGAAAACGACGCTACGCTCATCGATAAACAGACAGCACTTATCAACGGTTGGTTTAAAATTGGTCATCCCAAATGACATCAGTGCAAATGCCCCTGCACCCACTAAGGCTAACGGGCCAAGTAAAAAAACCGCAATAATACACACCACAATTCCCACCCAAGCAAAGCCGCGCACGATTTTATACGCCACCTCTGGGATCATATCTTGCTCCGTGTAATGAATACCCAGTGCGGTTAAGTGATAACAGCGATGTTTATCAGGAAAATACAGATACCTTGTTATCAATACCATCATGGTCATTAAAGCAAAAGCTACCCAAAACATCGGGGTATCTACGGTAAAATCATCAAGAACAAGCCAAAAAAAGCCAAATATTGAACAGCCAACAAATATTGCCATTCCCCATATCCCTAGACGATCGTATTTACCGCCATATCCTTTGTGCTCCCAAGAGTAGGCTATCTCAACGTTATAAAGTTGTTCCTTAAGAGACTCTATACTTTGATCATTATTCATTAGTCGATTCTCACTTCAATAAGACGAGTGCCAAATTCTTTTGGCGCAGGCTCTACGGTTAAATCACCTTGTTTTTTACCTGACGCTATATAGCCCAGTT
>NZ_JATABI010000146.1:0-1043 GCF_036533795.1 Vibrio sp. M250220
GCCTTAGTGAGCGTGGGTGATTTGTGGTCAACCCCACCTCAAGATTCGTTCTTGACCGAGCACCATAGCGCACTCAAAGCCAATGCACGTAAAGATATTAAAGGGGTTCGTGCCTCACACAACACCACCCATGTGCTCGAGATAAAAGCCCTACGCAGCTATATGCCAATGATTGTTGATACCGATGGGTTCAACTTGGTGAATAGTTACACTTTTGCTTTGTTGTCGAAACTGGCGTATGCCACAGATAAATTCAACATAGATGATGGGAAATCACTGGATACAAACGGTTCGATTGATACCGTAACAACGCAATTTAAGACTAGGAAAGTCCCAAAAAATTGTAGCAATCTAGCAACAAAATGGATTGTGCAAGAAATCCCATATAGCCAAGCACTTAACTACAATTATTATGCTGATGAAGATGTAGGCGCTGAAGGGTACATTTTGTTTAATGATGATATCGCGATAATCGGCATACGAGGCACAGAGCCATATTTTGAGAACAGAAATAGAGTAGAAGACACTCATTTTCTCAAAATTGTCAAAGCCGCTTCTGGGATAGAAGTTCTGTTGGTAGATAAATTAGGCGACACAATTCAATCCCCCTTCGTACAGGACATGGTAAAGACTAATTTTGATCTCGCACAAATTGCTCCTCCTGAGTTTGGGGGAACCTATTTGCATCGCGGATTTTATCAGTATGCGATGGCATTGTGGTCAAAAATCATGTTAAACGTAAGTGACTTGGAACATAAACATATATATGTTTGCGGACATAGCTTAGGTGGGGCGGGTGCACTAATTCTAAGTTGCATCATCCATGATAAGATTAACAGTAAAAGATTACGTCTGTATACCTACGGCATGCCTCGCACAGGAACGCGAAGTTTTGTCGAGCGTTATCGCGATATTGTCCATTATCGGCATGTTAATAATCACGATCTCGTTCCCCAAATCCCGATGACATGGGCTAATACCGACCCAACCGAAGGTCTCGAACTGTCTGACATTTTCAATAGCAGTGTGAATTTAGCCAAAAA
>NZ_JATABI010000147.1:0-1697 GCF_036533795.1 Vibrio sp. M250220
GCGTGACGCTATGTAAAACACACGCTTAGATTCTAGCTGAGTAACGACCTTTAACCATTCTGACTGAGAAAAGGATAGCCGCTGTAAAATTGGTGGGAGCTTTCTATTTATACTCGCTTTTCCCTGCCTGAATTGCCTCGCACTCCAGTCTACCAATTCGATGTAATCAACCAATCGGAAAGGAATGCCTGGAATCATGTCATTGGAAGGGGTACCAATAAAAGGCGCTAGAGATTCTGGTGTTAATTGATGGCTGGCAATGGCATCCAATCTCAGTTTTATCGAAGTATGAGGAGACTGCTCTGGAGTATGGGCAATGTTTGCCCTGACAGGGTTTAAATCGGTATAGGCCATCGCGGCTAACAAAGCCTTTTCGTCGAGCAAGGCCTGACATTTGTAGCGGCTTTCCCAAAAGTGCCCTTTGCATTGGTCTTCTTGATTGGCCCTTAGCGCAATTTCAAAATTAAGCTCTTTCATAAACCAGCTCAAGCTATAAAGACGTTGGCGCCAAGACTCGATAATCGCGTGCGCTGCACCCAATTCGGCTTTGGATGAGATGTCTCCTTGCACAAACCTTTGAACGAGTATCGGAAGACTATGCAGCCTTTCCCAACGCTCGATAACTTGATGAGCGGTTAAAGTGGATGCCCGTTCTTTATCAATATACACGACAATATGGTAGTGGTTACTCATGACGGCATAGGCGCACACATCTATGGTGTAGATTTGAGAAAGAAGGTGTATCCGCTTCTCAACCCATGATTTTCGATGTTCGTAATCACGTTTGTGCTGCGTGTCATAACCACATAAAAATGAACGCCGAACACAACGAGATATACAGTGATAGTAACGTGTGGCCTCTAAACAGACTTGCTGTTTTCGCGGTGTAGTCATGATTTACCCTCCTTGTTCTGTTGGATAAGAGTGAGTGAAGAAACATCACAAGAAAACAGGTAAAGTGAGAAAATTGCAGCGATGGGGGTAATGTATGTAATTGACTTGTCTGTTACTTTTTTATGGTGCCTGTCCTTATTTTACCTCAGAGTTTAGCTTCTTCCATAAAACCAATCTTAACCGCCCTCAAAAATCAAATCGTCAAAGTAGAAGAAAAGATATCAAAACTCATCGATACCTGCCCCGAATACCAAGCTAAAAATGAGATACTACAGAGCATGCCGGGGATTGGGAAAATAGCATCCGCGTCTATTATCAGTAATGTTCCAGAACTTGGTTTCATCACCAATAAGCAAGCATCTTCTCTTATAGGTGTAGCTCCAATAACGAGAGAAAGTGGACGCCTTAAAGGCAAACGGATGATCCAAGGCGGACGCGCTCAAGTTCGTACAGTGTTATACATGGCAATGATGTCGGCCATCCAATGTAACCCTATATTTAAGGCAACGTATGAACGATTAGTTGCGGCAGGCAAACCGAAAAAAGTGGCAATCGTCGCCTGCATGAGAAAGATGGTGGTGATACTAAATTCAATGTTAAGAGACGGTGTTATACCAATCTGGAAAATTAACTGGTCAGGTTAATCCACTCCCTTTTGCACCCTATCTGCGCTTTCCAAGAAGCCATTCCATGCTCTACATACCTTCTCGACAACATCGTTATAGTTCGTAAAACTTTGGTTGGCTAAATAGTGTTGTCGCAGCCAACTCCATACTTGTTCAATTGGATTTAGCTCTGGTGAA
>NZ_JATABI010000148.1:0-1015 GCF_036533795.1 Vibrio sp. M250220
CAACACTTTATTGCTGAGTTGGATAACGGTATCACTATTACCTGGACACCTGACGGCTCAACCGATGTACTCACACCTGATACCGTCCTCCCCGAGAATGACCAACTGGATGTTCACAATATCTTGGTTCACCCAATTGAAGAGCATGAACAAGAGATTGGTACAGTCCTTTATCCTGAGGAAGATCTAGCCGAATATATTGTTACCTTCCCTGCGGATGCTGGGTTGCCTCCTCTTTATCTTGTTTTCAACAAACCTACCTCGGGTTCAGCTACGAACCTTAAGTATGTACCAGCTCCAAGAGGGAATCCTCCATTACCTGCATTCCCTGAAGCTAAAAAAGCCAAAGAGAAAACATATGTGCAAGGTGGCGGCAAAAAAAGACCGAGATGGAAAGATAAAAAGCGAATTTATGAATGGGATTCCCAACACGGTAAAGTGGAAGTATATGATAAAAATGGTAACCATATAGGTGAGTTTGACCATGAGACAGGAGAGCAAACTAAACCTAAGGATCCGAAGAGAAAAGTGGAGAAATAGTTATGTATGAATTAAATTTCTACAGTAAAGACACTGAAGAACTTGTAATGGAAATTGAGCTGAAAGGTTTATCCGGTGATGATGTATTGAGGATTTTTGGGTTTGCTTTAGAGGGGAATTGCGCAGATGTATCTCCTGCTCAATTGTCTGAAATAGAAGCCTGTATTGGCTATACCTTTCAAAAGGTTGAAAGTGATATCTCAATATGTGAAGTCATTGATTAGGTTTGTGTTTTTCGCATTAATTGGACATTTTTGATTGCTTGTTTTTAAGAGTTAAGTCGTTTTTTAACAGATAACATATACCTTCAAATTGGCGCTCGATGGCAACACTTTATTGCTGAGTTGGATAACGGTATCACTATTACCTGGACACCTGACGGCTCAACCGATGTACTCACACCTGATACCGTCCTCCCCGAGAATGACCAACTGGATGTTCACAATATCTTGGTTCACCCAATTGAAGAGCATGA
>NZ_JATABI010000149.1:0-1013 GCF_036533795.1 Vibrio sp. M250220
AATCAAGAGGTAAACCATCCGCTTCAATCGCCCTCTTACCAAACCACAATATCTAGTATCGGTCGCAGCTGATACAGACACAATATATAGGAATTAGTAACAATGGAACATTACCAACACCTTAAGTAACGATTTGGAACCGATCATTACAGTCCCATATAAATTAGGGTATGTACCCAGTAAACTTTAAGAAAATCAAGCTTAAGATAAGGACAATACAGCTCCACATCCCTAATGCATTCACCCACATAAACACTTTAAATTTAGTTGATTTCGTTGTTGCTCGTTTACGAATAAATGGGTACTTCACCCAGTAATCAAAGCAACGGCTAGCTATCTCCCAAGACAATTGGTATTTAGGTCGCATATGACCATTATCGTCATAGTATTTGCTAAGATCTTTAGCCAGTTGCTTATCCATAAAAATAATATGCTTAAGACTACCTAGAGATACAATCGCACTCATAATAACACCTGGAACAGCCCAAACAGTTGCATAATAAAAAAAAACAAATGCGACATCTTTAATAATCATTAGAACCCCAAGCATACATTTCGTCTACAAACCACTTACCAACAAGTGTACCGGTCATCCCACCAACACCACCACCTACAATAGCCCCACCGATTGCCGCAACAGCCAGCACAGGTGCGGAGGCAGTCACACCGATAGCCAAAGCAATGCCAGAAACAGCTGTAACAGCAAGCCCCACTCCAGCACCTCCACCTTTGACTCCGCCGTATACTCCGCCAATAAAGCCCCACACTTCACGAGTTGTTGTCTTGCCACACTCGCCAGTACCATCCACCTTGCACGCTTCATAGATGCTATCAACACCACTGACGGCACCCACAAGTAAACCTACATAACCCACACCTCTGGCGGCAGAAATTCCAAGAGCAATATTACCAATCCGCTTCCCTAATTCTTTTACAAAGCCGGTCTTGAGAATTTCATCCGCATTGTGAACGACTGATTTAGTGGATAGCTTTAGATTGCGCTTGATTTGCGT
>NZ_JATABI010000150.1:0-994 GCF_036533795.1 Vibrio sp. M250220
TAGATACGTAGCTTTGTTGTTAATTTTTGCATCTTATAATGCGTCAACTGCTGTCTATACGGACCTATCCGCTGGTGTAGCTATTAGCGAAACTATTGGTGAATCTATCTCAAGTTATAGAGTGAGTAGTGCTTATTATACTGACAACTACATCTCTTATGGTGCCTCGTTAAGCTATTTAGATTTCAATCAAGATGTGACACAAAAATACGGCGGAGAGTTATTTGTAGCGCCTTATGTGAAAACCGATAGAGGGAATATAATTTCAAGTGACATTGGTTTTAGAAACGATGTCGACAAGTTTTTTTTAGGCTTTACTACGCGGATTAATGCTAATGATTCAATCTATTTATTGGCATCGGTTAGGTGGTATAGTGATATTTCTTCGCATTTCGATAGTGAGTATTTTGATTTTAGCTTGGGGCTCTCTTATAATTGGTCTGGTGGCCAAGAAGACTATTATGTCGCCCAAGCCTATGAAGTTGAAAACAAGCTACCTGAGCCGGTTAACGCAGTTTCAGATATTGATGTGGAACCTGTAGTCGATGTAATTGAATCTTATTCTGATGACGAAATGCTTGAAATATTAGAGACTGCTGATGAATCTGTATTTGAAGTGTATTATTTGAAGAAAGGGGACTATCTCTATAAGTTGGCTAGAGAAAATGGCATTACTTTTAAACAATTAGTCGACCTTAATGCTCGCTTCCCTAAGATTAAAAACCTCGACGTAGTCTATCCCGGGATGATGATTTATCTTCCTCCTAAGAAGCGATGATATTGAATTTCGATAACGGATTTTAAGTTGGTCGAGAGTTGGTAGGTATTATTTGATTATTCTAATGATCCAAAAACTGACCGTGATGGTGTTGTCGGAATTTATTCAGTTTTATTTAGGAAAAAATTCCGCTTAAATTTCTAATTGCCTAGATGCAAGCTCGAATAAAATGTAGGACAATTCTTTGAATCATATTTATTTATCGAGATATGGTAT
>NZ_JATABI010000151.1:0-973 GCF_036533795.1 Vibrio sp. M250220
AAAGACCCTGCATTGCCAATGCTCGCAACTGAAACAGGCTTACTTTCAAAGCAACCATTAAGTAAAAAGCACATGCTTACAGCGATTAAAAATCTAAACTTCATTATCAAATACCACTCGCTTGAGTTGGTTTCCTTCTTTCGTTACTGGATTAACAAGACTGCAACACTACCTAACGGTTGAGTTAATAACTTTTCATTCAACGTTTTTAAAGCCACATCACATTCTGTCAATTGATGCAGGTTAAGATATGGAAAATCGACTATTTCTATGGCTAGGGTGTATTATCCGTAAATGGTTTGTCTGACACCTCTCCCTTACCGTCATATAAAACAACGACTTTTGTATTACCTGTCTTGCTATATGGCGCAGAGTGTACCCAACCATTAGGATCTGCATTCTCTCGGATAGTACAGTCATTATGCTTTCTACTGGGATTGCAAGAGTACTTGTATAATAGTAATACTTGCTCTTTATTTACTAAGACCTGCATAACTCCATTTGTCTTAAAGTTTGGGTAATAATGGTTGATTGTCTCTATTTTTTGCTTGGCAAGCTCACTGTCTATCACATCATCAATGCGAAACCACTTAGTATCATAATTCTCATCGAAATTACCCCATTCGGGCTTCCAACGCTGTTGCCATTTTTCACGTGATGAGCCGCCACCAACCCCATTCTCCCATTCGCCTTTTATAGCGCTAGGAATACCAATGCCAATGCTGGCACTTTTACAACAGCCCTGAACGCTTCCATACGCAAAGTTTGCTCCTCCACCATAAATATCACTGACCCACATATCACGAATAAAATGTGGGCCACCTAAAGACCCTGCATTGCCAATGCTCGCAACTGAAACAGGCTTACTTTCAAAGCAACCATTAAGTAAAAAGCACATGCTTACAGCGATTAAAAATCTAAACTTCATTATCAAATACCACTCGCTTGAGTTGGTTTCCTTCTTTCGTTACTG
>NZ_JATABI010000152.1:0-963 GCF_036533795.1 Vibrio sp. M250220
GGCGTTGTTGATCAAATCAGCTTGAAGATCAACGACGCCATATATGACTAGCCGTTAGCTTCTAACAGGCATACCTAGTCCTATGACTTTGTTCATTGCTTTGACATTTGCCAGTGCCTCACCAACTTGAGCGTTATAACATCTCAAGCTCAATTTACTGCTGGTTAGTCCTTTATATCGAGACATTGCAGTCTCAGATATTGAGCGATAGTGATAACCCGACTCAGATTTCCACTCCGCTATTGTTCCGTTTTTCAGAGCCTTTACTGCTTCATTTCTGGGATGCCCATCTTCCCAAAGCGCCGCATTCTTGCGAGGCGGTATCAACGGAGTACTGCCCTTATTTTTCAGGGTCTCATAGCAACTTTTTGTGTCATACGCTCCATCGGCAGATACGGTATCTATCTTTCTACGTAAAGGGTTGAGTAATGTTGACAACACTTCGCTATCGCCAACACTTACAAGACTGACTTCTGCACTAATGGCCTCATGAGTTTCTACATCAACGGCTAAGTGCAGTTTGCGCCAAGTTCTGCGTTTTTCGGCGCCGTGCTTTTTCACCTTCCACTCACCTTCGCCAAAGACTTTGAGACCAGTCGAGTCAATAGCGATATGGCGAATAGCTCCTCTGGATTTGTTACGATATTTGACTTGAACTGTCTTCGAGCGTTTGCTGATACACGTGTAGTCAGGGGACGTCAGGGGAACCTCCAATAGCTCAAAGATAGAGTCGATAAAACCTTGAAGCGCACGCAATGGTAGAGAGAATATCCCCTTAATCATCAATGCAGTTTCAATCGCTGTATCAGAGTACTGGAAACCTCTACCACGCTTACCATGATGGGTTTTGCATCGCCATGCATCTACAGCTGAATCATCTATCCAGAACGTAACCGAGCCCCGTTTACACAGAGCCTTATTGTACTCCGCCCAGTTAGTTATCTTCTTTTTTGCCTTACCCAT
>NZ_JATABI010000153.1:0-915 GCF_036533795.1 Vibrio sp. M250220
CTGTCATACAATTCAGGATTCCGCTGCGCAGTACAGAGCACTGAACAAGCTTATTAGCCTCGAAAACGACCGCCTTACGGCGGTCGCTGTGGTTAAATATAGTAACCGTTATTTTTATTTAAATGCGCGATTTGCCGTTCAACTGTCTCCCTCTTCTGCCTCCAACTCCAACCAGAGCGTGGCGCAAACGGGTGCATTTGAGCAAAGTTAGCCTCATTGATTTCCTTCACTTGCGCCAGTTTTAATACCCAGTTGTTAAAGCTTGTCTGTTGTTCGCCATCTAAAATCGCATTAATGCGCGCTAAATTGTCAAACAACGCTTTGTCCTCTGCTTGTTTACCACCCAGCGGTTTTTCACCAGTAACATTCATGCGCGTGAGCACCTCTTCAAAACGTCGCCACGTTTTAACCCCACCAAGCAATAATATATAGATCGCCGTCTCTTGCTCCTCTTCCCATGACAAATAAAACGTCGTCACTAAAGTATTGAGCATAATGCCAACGGTTTCCGGTAATAATTCTTCAAACGGCACCTCACCGGTCACATCGTTCCCATTAGGGTTGAAATGCTTAGTGATCCGCTGTGCCAGCTGACGGGCTTCCTTTTTCTTCTCGGATTCACTCTTCCAATTTTCTAACCTATCATCCCACCAAATATTGATTGATTGACGGCTGTTCATTACCGCCTGTTTAAGTGCTTCTTGTGGATTAGCAATCATATCGCTAGCAAAAGCCATATAACTAGACAGCATAAGGTGCTCGTAAACGCGACTATCTATATTATCCAGTACGCGATAATCGGTAGCTTTTAAGCCTTTAAAAAGGATAACCGCGAGTTGCCATAGCTGCTCAAAATCAATCACAGTACCAAAGCCACCACTGGCGCCAGGGCCAAACACCAGACGACCAGAACAG
>NZ_JATABI010000154.1:0-912 GCF_036533795.1 Vibrio sp. M250220
GTTCAGCATATCCCCTTCAAAAAAGGCGTCGGCATAAGGTTTGCTGCCAAAAATATTCATCAAATCTCCTTTTGCTACCATAGATAAAGCAAGCAGCCCTGCAATCAGAAGCCATCCCCACTTTTTCACTTGATTCCACCTGGGGTTAGATGCATCTGAGCCTTTCCGCATGTGATGCTTTTAAAATCGATGTTTGATACCAAAACGTTCTTTAAGGATCTTTTCATCTTGGCGTTTTTCCTGCTCGGTTTGTTCCCTTAGGTATTCATTCACACCTTCCACTTTGCATTCGGTTTTCGGCATATAACCGTGCGGCTCTTTACAAAAAACGATGTCATTGCGAAAACGTTCACCGAAAGGCGTCAAAGCAGGGAACTTGACACCTTTTTCAACAAGTTTCTGCTGGATTTTGAGCATCTTTTGGTATGCTTCGGTGGATTGATCCATATCTTCAAGATCAAGTTGTACACTGTAAGCTAATGAAACGCCGCTATCTGTCATAACATCGGCATCTGCACCATGATCCAATAAATACAGAACCTCATCAAAGGCAGTCGAAACCAAATGCAATACAGGCGTATTTCCTAACGAGTCGCGGGCATTCACATCAGCACCGTACTCGACTAAAAGCTTCATGGCATCACTTTCTTCAAGCAAGGGGGTGTTGAAAATCAATGTTCGTAAGCTGCCTTCATTCGCGGTATTGGGATCCATGCCACTTTCAAGGAGGGCTTTTAGAGGTTCGTCACTTTTGCGCCACATGGCGTGATAAGCCACGCTGCCTAGTTCCGGCAACTCAATAGATGGATCGGCACCTAACGCCATCAACGCTTTAATGGCTACGGGGTTTTCATCATTTACGGCAAAGCCAAGCAGTGTCATCCCGTGTTTTCCTGGGGCATCGATATCTTC
>NZ_JATABI010000155.1:0-874 GCF_036533795.1 Vibrio sp. M250220
AAGGTAAGCAGCTTACTCAAGCATCATGGGACAAATTGGGTAAAATGGGGGGCGTCGTCGCCATCCTAAACCTTTGGAACGTGTCGGTTGTTCTGCAAGACATCCGCCATAAAGCTGCGCAACACCCGAATACTAGCTTGTGGACTAACCCTGCAATTAGAGAAGCGACCTATGCGACAGGTTATGCGGTCTCCGCTGTTGCCGCTGTGTGGCGAGATGCGAAATGGGACGTTCTTGCTAAGGATTCAGAATTACTTAAAAAAAGCCTTAACATAGCGATAAAAGAAGAAGGTGCCTCAAGGGCCGCAATGCTCAAAACTTTTACGAAGACCACGGCAGCAGTCTCTTTGTTTGGTTTGATTGCCACAGGATTGGAAACATGGGAAAGTGGTGAAAAAGCTTGGGATTCTAGTAACTCTCCAATGGAACGGTTGGGTTATGGGGTAAAATGGGGAGCAACCTTGGCTCAAGCTTTCGTGTTTGGAGTACAATTTGTAGCCAATATATTGAGTCGTGGTAGTCTAATCAAGGTGAGTATCGGGTCTATTATCGCCTCTTGGATGCTTACTACACTTATGGTTACCGGTATTGTATATTTGATTGCTGTTATCATCATTAATGTCTTTAAACGTTCAGAACTTGAGAAGTGGTTGCTTCACTCCACATGGGGCAAACAATCGAAGCAATGGAAGCCTGTCGAAGAATTAACGTTTTTAGAGCAAATCATTCATAAACCTCAGGTTCAGCTTAACTCAGTCCCTAACCGAAAACCTTCCCAATGGATGGACACTGGCACCAACCAATGGCAATTGGAGTTGACCTTGCCTGCATTTACCATAGGCCAACGGATTGGCTTACAAATAACGCGTAAGCC
>NZ_JATABI010000156.1:0-857 GCF_036533795.1 Vibrio sp. M250220
AGATGCCAATATCAGTGTTCGCGTAAACTACTTTGGCCGTGGGGAAAGCTGCTCCGGATGGTCATGGAATGCAGGCAGTGGAAAAGTAAATACAGGAATTTACAACGAGAGTTTTAAGTTGGAACACAACTTCTCAGCAGATGAAAATTTTTATGAACTAAGGATCCCTTACCAACCAAGACAACCAGAGAGAGGCTGCATAACTTACCTATCTAATATGGAAGTGGAGCTAATCAATGCCTTCGATACGGTAGGGTTTGCGAACCTACGCATCTATCGAGCCGGTACTGATTATGGCAATAAACCGAGAGATTTAGCTTCCAAAATAGAATCGAGAAATTGTAATTCTTATATATTTAAGGGTTTAGGGAAAGTTTGGTCTGGCTCGCTTGGCTGCTATTTGTTTGTAGATGACGAAAAAATATCTCAAAAACCAAATTACAATGCAGAAAGTGTCTACTTTGATTTTTCTCAGTTTAATAGCGATACGGTGATTCACTACGATATTTTAGCTGGTGAAGAATATCGTAGTACCCCGTTAGATCCGCAAACAGGTAAGTAACTGGGTATGAGTAACAAACAGCGAATATTATCGATTGTGCTTATCACCATTGCAGTAATTCTATTTGTGTATTATTTGGGGCCATCGGAGCGAATATGGGGCGCGGGCGAAGAGCCGTATATGGTGATAGCTGGGAAAAAGCCAGCAGATGCCAATATCAGTGTTCGCGTAAACTACTTTGGCCGTGGGGAAAGCTGCTCCGGATGGTCATGGAATGCAGGCAGTGGAAAAGTAAATACAGGAATTTACAACGAGAGTTTTAAGTTGGAACACAACTTCTCAGCAGATGAAAATT
>NZ_JATABI010000157.1:0-849 GCF_036533795.1 Vibrio sp. M250220
CTAAAGACGGGTTTTGTGAAAGAATTAGGGAAGCGGATTGGTAATATTGCTCTTGGAATTTCTGCCGCCAGAGGTGTGGGTTATGTTGGTTTACTTGTGGGTGCCGTCAGTGGTGTCGATAGCATCTATGAAGCGTGCAAGGTGGATGGTACTGGCGAGTGTGGCAAGACAACAACTCGTGAAGTGTGGGGCTTTATTGGAGGAGTATACGGTGGAATCAAAGGTGGAAGCGTTGGAGTAGGGCTCGCTGTAACCGCCGTTTCTGGTATCGCTTTAGCCATCAGCATAACTGTTACCGCCCCAGTACTTGCTGTCGCGGTGATTAGTGGAGCTGTCGCAGGTGGTTTTGTCGGTGGGGTTGCAGGCTCTACGGCAGGTAAAGCCGTTGGAGATGGATTGTATTTTCTATATGAAAGTTCAGACAAAATTGTATCTGATATAGGGGCTAAATTCTGATGGTCTGGTATGAGTCTGTCGTGGCGCTTTTAGGTTTGGTTTTCGGAGGCTACGCTACAATCTGGGCTGTTCCGGGTGTTATTATGAGTGCGATTGTATCTCTAGGTAGTCTTAAGCATATTGTTTTTATGGATAAACAACTGGCCAAAGATCTTAGCAAATACTATGACGATAACGGTCATATGAGACCTAAATACCAATTGTCCTGGGAGATAGGTAGCCGTTGCTTTGATTACTGGGTGAAGTATCCATTTATTCGTAAACGAGCAACAACGAAATCAACTAAATTTAAAGTGTTTATGTGGGTGAATGCATTAGGGATGTGGAGCTGTATTGTCCTTATCTTAAGCTTGATTTTCTTAAAGTTTACTGGGTACATACCCTAATTTATAT
>NZ_JATABI010000158.1:0-831 GCF_036533795.1 Vibrio sp. M250220
CAGGGTCTGATCACGGCGGGCGCCTGTACGGCTGACTCTATCGGTGACTCTTATGTAGAAGGTCACGAAGACGAGATGCTGGTTCAGAAGTTTGACCACGTTATTTCGGTTCCGACTGATCCACAATCTGGTCAACCTTCTGGTCAACGCGTCCATAAACCTTTCAAGTTTACTGTCACTCTCAACAAAGCCGTGCCACTGCTGTACAACGCGCTTTCTTCTGGTGAGAAGATGAAGAACGTAGAGCTTAAATGGTACCGCACTTCTATCGAAGGCAAACAAGAGAACTTCTTCACCACTAAGCTAGAAAACGCGTCTATCGTCGATATCCAGTGTGAGATGCCACACTGTCAAGATCCGTCGATGTCCGACTTCACGCAAAATTTAACGGTCTCAATGTCGTACCGTAAGATCACTTGGGATCACGTCAACGCAGGTACGTCTGGTTCAGACGATTGGCGTAAACCTATCGAAGCTTAATCACTTTGATTTTCAGAGGCTTCCTACAGGAAGCCTCCTGAAAGCCTTAACCCCAAATTACCGTTGTCGCGGTAATTTGTATTTAAGGTTTTTGTGTTTAGGGTTAACGATAGGAGAGACGTATGGCGACATTGGCGCAATGCTGCCGCGTTTACTCCCTGAAGAAGTCAGTTACTCAGGAATCACAGCGTATTAATCCGCTACAATCAGCAGTGGCAAAGCTGGCAAGCAGACGTCCCCACCCAGCAAACTTTGGCTCAAGATCAAAATACGCCTTGGTGGATAATTAAAGAGCACCACATTGATAACACAGCTAATGTACCATTGCTGAGTCGTAACGTAGAAAGCTGG
>NZ_JATABI010000159.1:0-803 GCF_036533795.1 Vibrio sp. M250220
TGTAAAAAGCGAAAGATATCGTCACTTGATACGCTTTCACGCATAGTCAATGCTGTTGTTCGTCAGCAGCCGTACCCAAATGTGCTCGATCTTAAACACACGAGTTTTTACCTAAACACTTAGTCAACACGGTGCTGGTGAACGCTTACTCAGCTTCTACAAGGAGCTGAGTAATACCTCGCTGACTTACATTGTGTAAGTCAGGCTGGTAAACGTTAACAGGAGATAACATGGGAAGTTTAACTCTAGAACAAGCACTGTCCGTCATAGACGGCACCTTTCAGGCAGGCTTAAAGAACAAATGCGCACCGCTTACGGTCGCTGTTCTCGACAGCGGGGGTAAGCTGATTTCCCTGCAACGTCAAGATGGCTCTAGTATGATGCGACCAGACATCGCCATCGCTAAAGCTTGGGGGGCACTCGCGCTCGGTTGTTCGTCGAGGAAACTCGCTCAGGATGCCGACAGCCGTCCTGCATTTATCTCCGCCGTTAACGTATTGGTTCACGGTAATATGGTTCCAGTACCCGGAGGGTTACTGATCCGCGATGCTGAAAAGAACATTCTCGGTGCAGTCGGTGTCAGTGGTGATCTGTCCGATATTGATGAGTCTTGCGCACTTGGAGGCATTGATCACGCACGGCTCTACTGTGACGAAGGGCGTTGTTGCCTAAATCAGTTGAACCTTTTTCGAGTCTTGCGATCTGACCCTTTATGATGGTTAGAGCGGTGGTGGTATGGGTAAGGCAAAAAAGAAGATAACTAACTGGGCGGAGTACAATAAGGCTCTGTGTAAACGGGGCTC
>NZ_JATABI010000160.1:0-796 GCF_036533795.1 Vibrio sp. M250220
TTGAAAGTTCGCTCACTGACAATGAGTATGGAGGCAGTAGCTTCTTCAATATGGCTTCTTTTCTTTCTGTTGGAATACGAGACACAATTCACTCTTACCGCCCTACACTGGTTAAATTTTAACAGTGACAACTATCCTGCCAGAGGGGGAGAGTTTTAAGTTACGTCTAATCTGAGTGTAAATTGGGATTTGAACAGAACGTTTCGATAATGCAGCAAAGTTACCATCTAGCTTTTTGAATAGCGCAGCACGTTCTGCGACAAAAGAACCATAGTTAACACCACCAACACGGCTTGCCATCGCAACTTGAGAGACGTAAAGGTGGTTAATTCAAGAGCCCCATCTAATCGACAGGCTCATTTATATTATTCTTTAAAACAAGGCCATCCCTGTTCATTATACCAACGGGAAATTTCTTTAATAATACCTTTAGGGGAATCATCTTGATTATCCTTAGGGTAAAATAACAAATCTGTACCATCAGGATGTTTTACTATTTTAGAAAAATGTAAAATTAGTTTATCTTCTTCGGGCTCACTTAACGAATTATTAGATATACTATTAATTAGTTCTAAAAACTCCGGCTCTGTATAATCTGTTATACTTTCTTTTAATTCAATCATTTATTATCTCCATAATGTATTTTTTGTAAGCGTTCACCAGCACCGTGTTGACTAAGTGTTTAGGTAAAAACTCGTGTGTTTAAGATCGAGCACATTTGGGTACGGCTGCTGACGAACAACAGCATTGACTATGCGTGAAAGCGTATCAAGTGACGATATCTTTCGCTTTTTAC
>NZ_JATABI010000161.1:0-791 GCF_036533795.1 Vibrio sp. M250220
CTGAGGCCACGGGCGGCGAAGATGAGAATTTAGATTTTTTCTTCTTCATGCATTAAGCATGACGGCTAGAAATGATCACTCAATTAGGAATGTTGGATCAATTGCGTTAACTCACACTTTTTGTCAATGGACTGCTGGTGAACGCTTACTATTTTTTTATGATTTTTCGGTGTAACTATAGTTAGATTATCCAGATCATAAACGGCACCACCTTTAGCAACTTCTACTTTATGGTGTATTTCATATCTTATTATATTTTCATTATAATGTTCTGACTGTGGTGCAACAGGAGCTTTACCATCAGCCATTTTAACTTTGTTTCTATTGTGAAATTGCCCATTCAATTGGCCATCTCTAGAAACTTCTGTCCAGAGGGCCTTCCTAAACGCATCAAAACTACTGAACTCTTTACCTCTCAACTTATCAGCAATTTGTGACGGTATCGGAGCACCTAACCCTTCACTGGCTTTCTCTAACCATATGCCCGTTATATCTTCGCCATTCCCTGTAACACCCCCGGACTCATCACGCGCCGTTTTTTGGAACATCAGGTAAAGAGGAGGCAACCCAGCATCCACAGGGAAGGTGACAATATATTCGGCTAGATCTTCTTCTGGGTAGAGAACCGTGCCAATTTCTTGCTCATGCTCTTCAATTGGGTGAACCAAGATATTGTGAACATCCAGTTGGTCATTCTCGGGGAGGACGGTATCAGGTGTGAGTACATCGGTTGAGCCGTCAGGTGTCCAGGTAATAGTGATACCGTTATCCAACTCAGCAATAAAGTGTTG
>NZ_JATABI010000162.1:0-746 GCF_036533795.1 Vibrio sp. M250220
TCTTTTTGACTCTCTAGGATTAGGGTGATGATTTTTTGTTTTTCTTCTATAGACGAACAGTAAAAATCTCTACGGCAGCAATACTCGGTGGCGGTATGACTGTCAATTCTAAACATAGTATCTTTCACTACGTTAAATAGAATTGGACTGTCAGAGAAGAAGATTTCGTGTTTTAGTACCGTTGGCTGAAAATTGGTCATCCCAAATGACATCAGTGCAAATGCCCCAGCACCGACAAGCGCCAAGGGGCCAAGTAACAAAACCGCAATAACACACACCGCAATCCCCACCCAAGCAAAACCACGCACGATTTTATAAGCCACCTCTGGGATCATATCTTGTTCTGTGTAACGAATACCCTGTGCAGTTAGGTGATAACAGCGATGTTTATCAGGTAAATATAGATACCTTGTCATCAACATCATCATCGTCATCAAAACAAAAGCCACCCAAAACATGGGGGTGTCTACAGTAAAATCTTCAAGA
Source organism: Vibrio sp. M250220 (assembly GCF_036533795.1). NCBI lineage: Bacteria > Pseudomonadati > Pseudomonadota > Gammaproteobacteria > Vibrionales > Vibrionaceae > Vibrio > Vibrio sp. M250220. Next base: position 487 of record NZ_JATABI010000162.1, read on the forward strand.
ATAAACCAAAAAAAAACAAATATTGAATAGTTGACAAAGAACGCCACTCCCCACCTCCACAGGTGTTCGTATTTGCCACCCAATCCTTTGTGCTCCCAAGAGTAGGCTACATCAGCGTTATAAAGTTGTTCCTTAAGAGACTCTATACTTTGATCATTATTCATTAGTCGATTCTCACTTCAATAAGACGAGTGCCAAATTCTTTTGGCGCAGGCTCTACGGTTAAATCACCTTGTTTTTTACCTGACGCTATATAGCCC
>NZ_JATABI010000163.1:0-746 GCF_036533795.1 Vibrio sp. M250220
TCTTTTTGACTCTCTAGGATTAGGGTGATGATTTTTTGTTTTTCTTCTATAGACGAACAGTAAAAATCTCTACGGCAGCAATACTCGGTGGCGGTATGACTGTCAATTCTAAACATAGTATCTTTCACTACGTTAAATAGAATTGGACTATCAGAGAAGAAGATTTCGTGTTTTAGTACCGTTGGCTGAAAATTGGTCATCCCAAATGACATCAGTGCAAATGCCCCTGCACCCACTAAGGCTAACGGGCCAAGTAAAAAGACGGCAATAAAACACACCACAATTCCCACCCAAGCAAAGCCGCGCACGATTTTATACGCCACCTCTGGGATCATATCTTGCTCTGTGTAATGAATACCCCGTGAGGTTAAGTGATAGCAGCGATGTTTATCCGGGGAAAAAAGGTATCTTGAGACCAATACCATCATAGTCATAAATGCCAAAAGTCCCCAAAAAGCAATTGAGTCCATAGTTAGCTTATCGAAAACAAACCAAAAAAAACCAAATAATAAACAACCCACAAACATCGGTATCAACCAATTCACTAGATTCTCGTGTTTTAAACCAGCACCTTTACACTCCCAAGAGTAGGCTATCTCAGCGTTATAAAGTTGTTCCTTAAGAGACTCTATACTTTGATCATTATTCATTAGTCGATTCTCACTTCAATAAGACGAGTGCCAAATTCTTTTGGCGCAGGCTCTACGGTTAAATCACCTTGTTTTTTACCTGACGCTATATAGCCC
>NZ_JATABI010000164.1:0-746 GCF_036533795.1 Vibrio sp. M250220
ATTGCGCATTCCTTTCCAGCAATATCAAGACTCGTTTGATTGTGAAGTAACCTTGGGGGATATAACAGTTCAAGCCTATAACGCATTTGATACAGTAGGTTTTGCCCAACTACGTATTTACCAATCAGGCACAAAGTATTACAACAAACCGATAGGCTTAGATTCTACAATCGAAGCTAAAAAATGCGAGCCCTTTTATTCTGCAAAATATAATAGATGGACGAATGGATTTGGTTGCTTTTATTACGTTAATGGTGAAAAGAAATCAAAAGACCAAGAGTTTAACGCAGAAAGTGTCTACTTTGATTTTTCTCAGTTTAATAGCGATACGGTGATTCACTACGATATTTTAGCTGGAGAGAACTATCGTACTGCGCCATTAGATCAAGAGACTGGTAAGTGACTCCGTCTAGCTACCGACCAAGAAAGTGCCTACTTTGTTGCTAACTATTTGCTTTCAGAAGAGCACCAACAAGAAAATCAGAAGTGGATCACCAATATGCCAGCGGAAACATTGGCTAAGTTATTGTCGGTGTTGATTCATTATAATGATATTCCTCTATGGGGAGATGCTGCTTGACGAATATGGATACCCGTTAGCAGATGAAGAAGGTCGCCCTGTGTTTAAAACACTCATCACTAAAGAAGAACAAGCTGAATTAGACAAGCAAGTGGCAGAGTTTGTTAAAGACATTACGCCAAACATGTTCTTAGATGAAACGTCTCTAGAGCTCTTTTAGTCCCCC
>NZ_JATABI010000165.1:0-742 GCF_036533795.1 Vibrio sp. M250220
ATCTACTTAGCTTAACCAGCCAGTACTTAGCGGTGGTAAAACAAGCGGTAAATACCGAGCAAGCGAATGAGCAGTTGAAACAGGCGCTTTCACTGGATTCGCCCAAAACGCTTTTCGCTCTAGCTTCTCTCGGTTTTAAGTTAGAAAACTGGCAAGCACTGAACGCTTACGTCGATGAACTTGGTAACAGTCTGCTCTCAATGGAGAACTCCAGTGACATGGTCACTGTATCGGGTGCGATTGCGAACTGGGGTGGGTTCACTGGTGATGTGCGTATGCACGATAAGGCGTGGTTTAAGGCATTAGCAGAGCCAGTTCAGCTTAGTTTTATTGCACTTCAAAAAGCCGTCTCAGGGGGGGCCCAAGAGAGTTGGCGTGCTACTTCGAACTTGCTGTTCCCTAGCCAGATGAATACCACCGCAACACCGGAAGGTTTAGTCAGCAACTTGCGGCTGGTTATGTTAGAGGCCATCGTGAACCCAGAAGCTATCGTGGTTCATAATCCTGACTATCCAGCACAAATTGCGGCATGGCAACAAAAACTCCGTACAGAATCAGAAATTGTTCGTCGTGTTAGCCTGCTGGAATCGGGTGAGGTGACGCCAAAGAACCACCAGATACAAACCATGCGCAGTGCTCAGCAGAAAATGCAGAAGTTGTTGAGTAGTGAGTTGCCAATGATGGTGATGCTTAAGCATGACGCGGTCAATAACACCGCCAAGCAAATGCTTAACGATGCAGT
>NZ_JATABI010000166.1:0-730 GCF_036533795.1 Vibrio sp. M250220
TTTTTTAACATCACGTTGGATGATTATGTTGCCATTACTATCTTTTTTACCTTGAGAATAGGCATAGTAGAGACTGGTTGCAGCATCAGCGTAACCCAATTTGATTGCTTTGAGGTTCCACTTTAGCGCTTCATCCAAAGTCTCAGGCTCCAACAAAAAGTAGTACAAGGACAGCATCGCAGGGGCGTAGCCTTGGTTGGCTGCGATTTTTAGGTATTTTATTTTTTCCTCTACATCCTTCCAATACGAACTGTATTTTAGAAATCCGTAACCTTGATTATTAATTGCTACTTCATAGATATCTCGGTGTCTTTTGTACTTATAAATAGGAATAAACTCCCACCATTTTATTTGCTTAATTGCGAGGGCGAACATAGCTTTTCCATTTTCGTTAGCGGCTTGTTTTTCCCAGCCATCTATAGCTTTAGATTTCCAACTAGGGTCACATGGCCAACCTAAATAACTACAAGGGCTATTTCCGTTAAGCTCTTTTCCTGCTAATACGCCCATAGCCCAAGGGTCGCCCATATTGGCGGCTTTTAAAAAGGTCTGCCCCGCTTCAAACTGTTGGCGGTTTTTATACTGTGTAACACCTAGCCAGTAAGTCGCGTACGCACTGCCTTGGTCTGATTGTTGTTGAAAAATCTGCTCAGCTTGTGGGTACTGTTTTTGGTTAAACAGTCGGATCCCTTGTTCAACAGGTGTTATCGCCCACACGTTGCTGCTGCAA
>NZ_JATABI010000167.1:0-725 GCF_036533795.1 Vibrio sp. M250220
GTATCTATATTTACCTGATAAACATCGCTGTTATCACCTAACTGCACAGGGTATTCGTTACACAGAACAAGATATGATCCCAGAGGTGGCTTATAAAATCGTGCGTGGTTTTGCGTGGGTGGGAATTGTGGTGTGTTTTATTGCTGTTTTGTTACTTGGTCCGTTGGCGCTTGTCGGTGCGGGGGCATTTGCACTGATGTCATTTGGGATGACCAATTTTAAACCAACCGTTGATAAGTCTTATGTGCTTATAGATGATCGCAGTGTCGTGTTTAATCTAACTCATGACTCAGTGCTGTCATTTGGAAGCCCTAATCGAGAAACATTTGATTATATAGGGACTGTTTTTATTTCGACGCTTGATCAAAAAACAGCGTTACTTTCTCATCTACAGTCGGCTTTCCCTGAAATTGAAATAGTCGAAATAAAAAAGCTGAATGATAAGTATAAGCACCCGATTTATCAGCAAGATGAAGAGAGTGCTACAGAGTAACTTTCTCGCTTTCTCACAGAGTGATTAAATTTGGGCGGCACCACGGATGATACCATCACGGTACTGGTTAGCATGCCGTTTAGCTGGCAAGCCTCAAAACATCAACAACTGGGCTATATAGCGTCAGGTAAAAAACAAGGTGATTTAACCGTAGAGCCTGCGCCAAAAGAATTTGGCACTCGTCTTATTGAAGTGAGAATCGACTAATGAATAATGATCAAAGTATAGAGTC
>NZ_JATABI010000168.1:0-722 GCF_036533795.1 Vibrio sp. M250220
GTCGCCACTTTCTTTTGCTGACCTTTGGGCATCCAATCTGCTCCAATTTTAGGGTTTAAGTGGATATCGACCTCATCTTCATAAAACACTGGATTGTCAGCATCGCAACACTCCAATGCCTTTTTGATTCTGGCGAGTTTTGCTTCTTTATCTGGGTCTTTGATATGCAATGTTGGCGAGGCTCTTCGCCAGACAATTCCAAGCTTAGGTAACCATCGACGAATGGTCGATGAGTGTACTTTAAGTCCAAATATCCGATTAACCTCAATCGCCATCAGCTCTGTACTCCAACGTGAACGCTGATATCCCAGACTTTGAGGATTAAGCGTTAATAAAGTCGTCAATATTGCGGCAATTTGAAGAAAAGGTAGCGTCGCAGGTCTACCTCGGGTTGAACTTTCCAAGCCCTCGATACCGCATTCCGTGTACCAGTTAACCCAGCGTCCTATGGAAGAGCGGGCAGCAACCAGAAGCTTTGATACAGTGGTAACGGAATACCCTTGTGAAAGAAGTAATATGGCATTCAAGCGGCGGCAATGGTCTTTATCCTTAGTCTTATGTATCTTTTTAGCGATACGACGTCGCTCTGCGCGGTCAGGTAATGTTAGAATCATGAGAACTCGGTAACGGTTGTAGGTTTGTATGTTTGGCGACTGATCAGATCGCTCAAACGGTACCGAGTTCCCTTCTTTTTCTACAAACCAGTGATCTATATTTAGGAA
>NZ_JATABI010000169.1:0-718 GCF_036533795.1 Vibrio sp. M250220
CTTTTGGTGGAAGGTGCTTGCATTCCTGACCTAGAAAGGCAGCTTTATCAGCTACCTGGGGTAATGGAACAAGAACCGATTTTTTTGTATCCCCCTTATAATCAGCTATTGAGTGTTTCTCCGAGGCTAGTGAAAGCGACCCCAGAGGTTCAACACTGGTTTTTTGACCTCAACCAGTTTCAATGGGGATACTTTTTCTCTTCAGATTTATCATTAAGTGATGCAGCGAAAGCTTTACGGCGACTAATTATGGTTGAAATGCCAAGTGGTAATCCCGGATTTTTTCGTTTTGCTGACAGCAATGCAGCCTATGTTTTATTGGATACTCAATGTTCCATGTTATGGCAGCCGATGAACAAAGCTTGGATTCACCAAGCAGGGCAGTGGCAAAGGCTGGAAAATCCTTTTGTGATACCGCCAGAAATCCCCCATCAAATGCTGAAACTTACAGACGAACAGTGGCGAAGACTCTCGCTCATCCCATGGCAAAATTCACTGCCCAATACATTGATTGCTCACATGCAGCGTTGGTTTCCTGAGCGCAGCCATCAGATTCCCGATTTAAGGGGCTGGGTTTGTAGCCAAATGGATAGCGCTTACGCCAAAGGTTTTGAGACAGAGCAAGACTTACTCTATTACTTCAATATTCTCGGTTATGTAGGCGAACAGGCGTTGCTAAAGAATACCTACCCAAATCTCACTCAACTTATCGAACAAC
>NZ_JATABI010000170.1:0-714 GCF_036533795.1 Vibrio sp. M250220
AGATGCCAATATCAGTGTTCGCGTAAACTACTTTGGCCGTGGGGAAAGCTGCTCCGGATGGTCATGGAATGCAGGCAGTGGAAAAGTAAATACAGGAATTTACAACGAGAGTTTTAAGTTGGAACACAACTTCTCAGCAGATGAAAATTATTATGAACTAAGGATCCCTTACCAACCAAGACAACCAGAGAGAGGCTGCATAACTTACCTATCTAATATGGAAGTGGAGCTAATCAATGCCTTCGATACGGTAGGGTTTGCGAACCTACGCATCTATCGAGCCGGTACTGATTATGATAATAAACCAATAGGTTTAACTTCTATAATTGAAGCTAAAAAATGCGAGCCCTTTTATTCTGCAAAATATAATAGATGGACGAATGGATTTGGTTGCTTTTATTACGTTAATGGTGAAAAGAAATCAAAAGACCAAGAGTTTAATGCAGAAACTGTCTACTTTGATTTCTCTCAGTTTAATAGCGATACGGTGATTCACTACGATATTTTAGCTGGAGAGAATTATCGTACTGCGCCATTAGATCCAGAGACTGGCAAGTGACTCGGTTAACTAAGCGACAATTCATAGAGAGGAGTGTCGCATTGGCTCTGGTTTCAGTGAGCGCACTTTCTGGGTTGTACTCGATACTGAACACTACCGGTGTTTTTCAAGATAGTTGCCATCATTTGCTTGCTTATTAAGCTGCTTCTCTTTCT
>NZ_JATABI010000171.1:0-1060 GCF_036533795.1 Vibrio sp. M250220
CTTTTCCTGTAGTCCTTCAAGTCCCTCCTCAAGAAAGGTATGAACCCACTTGTTCACGCTAGTGCGGCTTACCTTCAGGTATTTGGCAATCTGTGTTCGAGACCGCCCTTCTTTAAAGTGTGCTAGAGCAAGTAAGCGCATCTTCATTTGTATAGACTTCTGCTGACTAGCGAGTTTTTTAAAGTCGATGTTGTCGAAGCTATCCATGGCATTCTCGTGTAGAAATGACAGCCTCAATTAGACCATATTTTTACTTAGATTGGTATTAGGGAGAGGAGTGCTTCAGGTGTGGAAATCGGGTACGGGCTGTGGATTACGCGCTTTGAGATAGGGGACAATACGAGCGCTGCTCCTTCGGACAATGGCAGCGGGACTTACGCTGAAGGTAAGGTTTGGCTGTAAACATCATGAGATGCTGGACCTAGAAGATGTTGATAGGACTTGTCTCTGAAAAGAGAAAATATTCTCGCTATAAAAAAAGGTTCATCGCGGCTTTCCGGGGAAAGCCGCTTTTATCTTCATAAAGAAGTATTCCGTATCTCGGTATCCATAGCCCATTCTTTTTATTAGCTTAATCTTGTTATTGATCCCTTCCAAGGTACATGTATTTAGATGATACGAAGCTGGCTGCAATACCAGAGCTCTTTGAGTTGAGCTCCTAGCAAATGGGTCACCATTAAGTCACGATTGACCGCAAGTATCTCATCCAGATAACTCTGTTGCTTAGTGTTTAAGTTCTCTTGATTTTTCAGTAGCACCCAACGGGAGCGTTTGATCCAACGCCGAGCATTTTTGTCATCTTTCAGTTGATTCGCTTGATCAACTCGGACTCTATCCATCACTTCTCGACCAAACTTAGCGACGACATGAAAGAGGTCATAAACGATACGGGCATTAGGACAATGAGCTTGGACTTCTAGGTCAAAAGCTGTGTTCATATCCATTGCCACAACTTCGATATTTTGAGCGTATTCTCCAAGAGTTTCAAAGAAGGGACGTATGTCCTTGCGTGCTCTACCTAGACCAATCCAGAGCACTTGGTGCGTTTGTGCATCTGCGA
>NZ_JATABI010000172.1:0-700 GCF_036533795.1 Vibrio sp. M250220
CCTGTCTACCGTTCGATTAGGTATGGAAGTCCTCAGGCGACCAGACTACGAGATTACTACACAACACCTCTTAGCAACGGCCATGGCTCTAGCTGAGCAGCTCTTAAAAGATGGCTATGCACTGGCGGATTTATGAGGGGATCCCTCAGGGCTTAGTGAGAATACAATCAACCCATTTTAAGCGATTAATTTTTATTAATATATCGCTCAGCATTTGCAAATAACTTATCACATAATTTTTTATGAGTGAGATACTCCGAAGAACCTTCCGTCATAGACTCGAGAACTTCTTTCGCTTCTTGATACTCTTTTACCATTGCAGCAAATCGTTCTTCGAAGTTATTTTTCTGGGCTTTTTTGCTTGATTTTTTAACAGGTTTTCTCATATATCTTCTTACCTTATAGATCCCAAAGTTTTTTCTCTTCTCGTTCTAGCAATATGTTTTCAATTCTTTTTCTGATCTTATGAATATTGTTAGAACTTTCATCCGAACCAGTGCTTTTACCTTTGTCCGGTTTGGGGGTAGTACCCTTCGATGGCTTTTTCAATTCTCAATCTCCTTCTCTATTTTGGATATAAAAATCGCCCAAAACCTTCCCGTACGAATCTTTAATTTGACCAGAACTTTCAAGTTCACAAAACGAAAAACTCAGGTCAAAATCGCTAGTATTTAATCTAGGAAGAATATGACGTTTTAGT
>NZ_JATABI010000173.1:0-697 GCF_036533795.1 Vibrio sp. M250220
TTACCTGGATTTAATGGTTCTTGTTGCATTAAATGACCATTGGGGTAGTGATCCACGCCGTGTTGGGTAATATGGAAGTTGGGGGTAAAGCCAAACTCCTCTGGCCCAACCCAATGGTTGGGGCCGACTTGTCTAATCTCACTCATGATGGGTTCTTCCTCCGCGAACAGCTCAACTGAGCGGCAGTGCGGATAAACTGTCGTGAAAAACGTCTAATGCCAATTGCATCGTTTACCTGTCCACTTATGGACTTGTTCCGGCCATTTATGTCTCAAAGGATTACACCAGAGTGAAAAAAGAGCGGGTCTGAGCAGAAAACCAAGTGGTAACGTAAGAATAAAGGTAACAATTGCAAACAGCCGACTCCGACCTTCTTCTTCAGCGAGTTCAAAGTTAACACCTATCTGTCTTGGCTCTTTACTGATCTCGTACCATAGCGGTTGTTCGTCTGCCATATAGCGGCGAACGTATTCCCAATAGCCATATACAGGGGCATGACTACCCATGTTATGAACTAAAGAGAGATACTGATGGCGATGACCGGTTAGATCGGCATTGACCGCGTGTTTAGGGTTAAGCCAGAGCATTAACTCATAGCCATCTTTTAACCGCCCGTAGCCCATATGGGTTTTCGCGACAATGACGGATATTTCACACTCTTGCCACGGAATACGATAGAGCACTTTATCGTGCCATA
>NZ_JATABI010000174.1:0-691 GCF_036533795.1 Vibrio sp. M250220
GCTTGACATGAGTGGTCATGTCATTCAGCACTATCGAGTCAAAATCCTTCTGCGCATGAAGATAGACTTGCTCTTGGTCTGCTTGGTCTTCAAAACTCAGTTCGTTAAAGCCTTGTCCTTGGTGGGTCTCACTGCGTAGGACGGTTTTGGTTTTGTTGTTGGGTAGAACATAAGGCGGCTTATTGACCGCATGATAGGTGCGCCCCGTGATGATGGGCTGATCAGGGTCACCATTGAGAAATGAGACAATCACTTCGTGCCCAATGCGAGGCAAAGCGACCATGCCGTACTGGCTGCCCGCCCAACCTTGAGAGACTCGCACCCAGCATGAACGATGTTCAGGGTTTCTCTCTTCGCGATCCCAGTGGAAATGGACTTTCACGCGACCATGTTCGTCACAGAAGATTTCTTCTCCCTCAGGGCCGACGACCGTCGCGATCATGGGGCCATCGACTCTCGGTTTGGTCTCGGGCTGCGCTTGCCAATTGAGATGAGCCGGGATGGCTTGCCATTGGTTGGCGTAGGTCGTCTTGCCTTGCGTGCCCTCTTCCTCAAGTGCTTGAGCCTGTTCGCCTTGGTGATTGACTTGAACCAGCAGCCAAGGGCGATTAAAGGATGTGTTGAGGTGGTCACTCAAGGTAAATTTATACCCTGAACGGAGCAAAAATTCGTTGCTTTTGCCTTTGGCTAA
>NZ_JATABI010000175.1:0-686 GCF_036533795.1 Vibrio sp. M250220
CTGGGTTTGTAGCCAAATGGATAGCGCTTACGCCAAAGGTTTTGAGACAGAGCAAGACTTACTCTATTACTTCAATATTCTCGGTTATGTAGGCGAACAGGCGTTGCTAAAGAATACCTACCCAAATCTCACTCAACTTATCGAACAACCGTCATCACACACCTCATCACAACGTATTGTACAAGCGGCGAGTTTAGCCGAGCAAATTGCTAACCAATCAAGGGAGAACTAACCATGAGCACCCCCAATAAAGCCGCTAAATGCGCGTCCACCCGCAATGCAAAAAGTGCGGTTGGCTTATGCCCTTTTCGGCGTAATGATGTAGGTATCATCCCTGTCCGTTACGCCTTGGATGATATGAATGAACAAGGCCAACCACTTCACCCACTGCCTACCACCGATACCCAGTGGCAAGGTCGATTTGCCCCAAAGCAGCGTCAGTATACGTTAAGGCAATTACGTGATGGTTGGTTGTATGTCTATGACGAGACGGATAAGACTTTTGATGAGTATCAGGTGAAAGGGTATAAGTTTACCAAAATTGACTGGTCAAACGATGAAGCGGATAAACCTGCGAATCAGCGTGGCAGCAAAGGCGAAACGAAAAGCTGCTTGGTCTACCCAGCGAAAAATACACTCTATATGGCGTTTGCCCATCAACGCTGGACATGGCGACTGTGTGAGCA
>NZ_JATABI010000176.1:0-685 GCF_036533795.1 Vibrio sp. M250220
CAAAATCTTTAGCATCCCGTTTGAGATATTGACCATCGATTATCCTCTGCTCAAATGGTCGATTAAACGCTTGTAAGTAAACATCATAATCCAGCAACTCCGCTTCATACTTTGACAACGAATAACTGCTTAAGGTGACTTCATGTTGAATATCTGCACCGCTGCTGACCATTTCGACACCACTGTAACAGCTTGCTTCCGGCGTCCAGACTGGGCGATTAAGATCGTCGTTCATGCAGGGCATACGAAAGTCGCCCATAATAAAACTGCCACCTTCGACAAACACCATATTCTCAATCGACTTTACCGCGACCTCAGCAATATTTTGTTTTAGTTCGCTGTCTGCATCTGGATAGTGTTTGTTGACATTACTAATAATGGTGTTGAGCTGCTGTTGAGAAAGCACGTTGCTGGAAATGTCGATATCGCTATTGCATGCCGCCAATAAAGGAATCGCCCCGAGAAGACCTAGCCATTTATAATTCATTATCAATCCTCATTATGTAGCCGTTCATTTTAAGCGGCTAAGCAGGTGACATGAAGTTAATGACTCGGAAATAATGTGATTTCCCTTCCTTTTCTTAATGATGCACACCCAGTTAATAATTAATCAATCTATCAAGTAATTATCAGAAACGCTGTCTTAATATTGGTGTAGTTAAAACGTGTGTCCCGTTAAGAATCG
>NZ_JATABI010000177.1:0-665 GCF_036533795.1 Vibrio sp. M250220
GTATTGCTCGCAGCAAAACAGCGAAAACCTGAGCGCTGGCCTGGTGATATCAGGAACTGTGAACCAGTTGGTAACGTACACCTAAATCCAGAAAGAGAAGCAGCTTAATAAGCAAGCAAATGATGGCAACTATCTTGAAAAACACCGCTTATCTCGTATTGGTTTCGATTAAGATAGTCCCAAAGAATAAGCTTATTATCTATAATTTTTATAAATGAGTAATCTATATTTGGCATAAATAAGTAAAGGCTCCAAGGTTGGAGCCTCTCCTGCAACTAGCTGCTATTTTTGCTTCTTCATAGGCGTCCAGTTGGCTGCTTTTTTATCTTCCAGACGTACCTTTTTCATTGGTGTCCAGTTAGCTGCTTTCTTATCTTCAAGGTTTACTTTTTTCATAATAAATTCCCTTAATTTGTTAGCTGTATTGTATGATGCTGTGCTTGTTTTTTAAGCGAAATCAAAATATCAATGGAAATGATCTAGGCCAACTTTGAAATCTATTGTTTGTGACTTTTCTCTAAATAGCTGATCCTAATTATGCTTCACTTTTTGTACTCCATGACCACCGCTGGGAAACGATGAAATGTTATCCATAAAGTTTCGAACCCGTTTTAATAGTTGCCACATTGCTTTGCATTGATGATTCCGAGTTACTGTTTCATGTA
>NZ_JATABI010000178.1:0-662 GCF_036533795.1 Vibrio sp. M250220
TCGTCTAGAGGCCTAGGACACCGCCCTTTCACGGCGGTAACAGGGGTTCGACTCCCCTACGGGATACCATTGGGTCGTTAGCTCAGTTGGTAGAGCAGTTGACTTTTAATCAATTGGTCGCAGGTTCGAATCCTGCACGACCCACCATTCTTCTCCACGAAGGAATGGCCTTTGTTTTACTTTACTAAAGTAAAAACAACAGGAAACTTATGTGGGCGATTAGCTCAGTTGGGAGAGCACCTGCCTTACAAGCAGGGGGTCACTGGTTCGAGCCCGGTATCGCCCACCATTCTCTAAGTATTTTTGGATAGGAATTCCAAACCACTTCAGTTAAGCGTATGTGGTTGGTATTTTCGACTCCGAGAGTCTTTAGAAAATGAACTTCTTTGGAAGTGATTTGCTCTTTAACAATTTGGAAAGCTGACGAATAACAACAATCCCCATATCTTTGATATGCGTTGTTATTCAAATTAAAAGTTCTCAAATCCTAACTTTCTCTAAATAAAGAGAAATTTAGGTACCAACACACATTCAAGTGTTCTTGGAAACATCCTTGTGATGTTTATATTTGAGTCCGGCAAAATCGTGTCTGCACATGTATAAAAATGCAGACAACTTTGGTGACTAACAAAGACCCTTTGGGGTTGTATGGTTAAGTGACT
>NZ_JATABI010000179.1:0-631 GCF_036533795.1 Vibrio sp. M250220
ATGAAGCTTTTAGTCGAGTACGGTGCCGATGTGAATGCCCGCGACACACTTGGCAATACACCTTTGATACATATTCTTCCAGTGCGGTTTGATGATTCTCTCTACTTGCTCAACCATGGAGCAGATCCATACGCAATGAATAATTTAGGTATTTCTGTTTCCTACAGCGTTCAAGAGCGATTGGAGCATATGGATCCATCCACCGAAGCTTACCAAAAGATGCTCAAAATCCAGCAGAAACTTGTTGAAAAAGGTGTCAAGTTCCCTGCTTTGATGCCTTTCGGTGAACGTTTTCGCAATGACATCGTTTTTTGTAAAGAGCCGCACGGTTATATGCCGAAAACCGAATGCAAAGTGGAAGGTGTGAATGAGTTCCTAGGTGAACAAACCGAGCAGGAAAAACGCCAAGATGAAAAGATCCTTAAAGAACGTTTTGGTATCAAACATCGATTTTAAAAGCATCACACGCGGAAAGGCTCAGATGCATCTAACCCCAGGTGGAATCAAGTGAAAAAGTGGCGATGGCTTCTGATTGCAGGGCTGCTTGCTTTATCTATGGTAGCAAAAGGAGATTTGATGAATATTTTTGGCAGCAAACCTTATGCCGACGCCTTTTTTGAAGGGGATATGC
>NZ_JATABI010000180.1:0-628 GCF_036533795.1 Vibrio sp. M250220
TACAACCCCAAAGGGTCTTTGTTAGTCACCAAAGTTGTCTGCATTTTTATACATGTGCAGACACGATTTTGCCGGACTCAAATATAAACATCACAAGGATGTTTCCAAGAACACTTGAATGTGTGTTGGTACCTAACTTTCTCTTTATTTAGAGAAAGTTAGGATTTGAGAACTTTTAATTTGAATAACAACGCATATCAAAGATATGGGGATTGTTGTTATTCGTCAGCTTTCCAAATTGTTAAAGAGCAAGTTTCTTTCGAAACCATTTTTAAGAACACTCAAGCAAGTATGCTTAAAGATGGTGGGCGATACCGGGCTCGAACCAGTGACCCCCTGCTTGTAAGGCAGGTGCTCTCCCAACTGAGCTAATCGCCCATCGAATCAAGAATGGTGGAGCTAAGCAGGATCGAACTGCTGACCTCCTGCGTGCAAGGCAGGCGCTCTCCCAGCTGAGCTATAGCCCCATATCTTGAGAAAATGGTGGGTCGTGCAGGATTCGAACCTGCGACCAATTGATTAAAAGTCAACTGCTCTACCAACTGAGCTAACGACCCAATGGTATCCCGTAGGGGAGTCGAACCCCTGTTACCGCCGTGAAAGGGCGGTGTCCTAGGCCTCTAGACGA
>NZ_JATABI010000181.1:0-623 GCF_036533795.1 Vibrio sp. M250220
TCAGCAGCTTGATAGGACTGGTAACGAACTTGTGCCATATCATCCACTTTCTGCAATAGGCCGTTAAGCTGAAAAACGGTGATGACACTGATGATAATGCCTAAGGCGATGACCCCAAACACCAGCTTCATTGTATTGTTAATGTTCATAGTGTAGATCCCTTTTTCAAAATGAATTAACTGACGCTGCATTTATTCTAAGGTAGCTGCTCTCTACCTACTTTTTGGTATAGTTATGTTTTGGAAATTGGTCAAGCAACTATTTGGCCAACTCAAATTTAAATCCTTCAATAGCATCAATGAATTGAAGCTTCTGCTCTTCGGTCCAAATCCTGAATTGCTGGGCATCTTGAACTATGCCCAGCGCCTCAACATCATACGCTTCCACTAAGCTGACCAAACGTTGGTAGGCCTACGTCAAAGCCGCACTAGTTGCCCCAAAAGGTTCGATATTATTTTGCTGATAGCTTTAATGCTGCAACTCATGTTTTGGCTGGTAGGAATACATGCACAGCAACAAGGGTGGGATAGGCACTTTCAAGCGAATACAGTCAGAAATCGAAATGTCCTGTCTACCGTTCGATTAGGTATGGAAGTCCTCAGGCGACCAGACTACGAGATTAC
>NZ_JATABI010000182.1:0-620 GCF_036533795.1 Vibrio sp. M250220
CCGTAAGGCGGTCGTTTTCGAGGCTAATAAGCTTGTTCAGTGCTCTGTACTGCGCAGCGGAATCCTGAATTGTATGACAGATTATCACTTACTATCGGGTCAAATGCGCGGGCGGCAGTGACCATACCTCCCCCACCTCGAATAACTTTATACTCACCCTTTTCTGGGCCTTGTGGATCAAGTTTAGGCGACACTTTATAATAATCTTTAGCGTACCAATCATTGACCCACTCCTCGGCATTTTCAGTCATATCATAAAGACCAAGTGGATTGGGTGCAAACATACCAACCGTTTTTAGGCCTGTGGCGATGTTAGCGGTTTTATCGGTAAACTCTTCATAACCACCTAATTCTGGGTTATAAAAACCTCTTCCCCTAAACTGAATAAAGCCATTGTTGGTTGCGTAGTAGAGATTTTGACCACGGCTGCGTGCAGCGTATTCCCACTGTGCTTCGGTAGGCAGATCCACTGGTAAAGCGGTCAATTGCCCCAGCCATTGACAATAGTTTTTTGCATCTTGCCAATTTACTTTTCTAGCGGGTTTGCCTTCGTAATACTCTTTTCTTGATTCAAAATCTTTAGCATCCCGTTTGAGATATTGACCATCGATTATCCTCTG
>NZ_JATABI010000183.1:0-615 GCF_036533795.1 Vibrio sp. M250220
TTTTCAGCCCTAAACCACCTACTTCAGTAGGTGGTTATCATCCGTTTCGGCTTTGCCTGTAAAACTACTCATGCTAAATGCGTCTTTGATTTTTCCAGAAGTCAAAGAGGACAAATAACATGAGTAGATACAATCAAGCTTCCCACGTATTTTGGCGATGTCAATACCATATAGTGTGGACTCCAAAGTATCGATTTAGGATCTTGAAGAACAATATAGGTAAAGAAGTTTATCGATGTATTTATGTTTACTGTAATCAACTTGGATGTGAAGTAGTAGAGTTAAACATACAAGTTGACCACGTGCATTTAGTAGTAAAGATTCCACCAAAGCTATCGATATCCAAGTTGATGGGGGTATTGAAAGGCAAAATAGCCTTAAAGCTATTTAGTAAGTTTCCTCATCTTAGGAAGAACAGGCTTTGGGGTAATCACTTTTGGCAAAGAGGCTATTTTGTCGATAGTGTTGGAATCAATGAAGAAATCATACGCCGATATGTAAGACATCAAGAGAAGCAAGAGCGAGTAGAGCAGCACCAGTTGGCGTTGGATTAAACAAAGGCCCCCTTTTAGGGGGCTCACACAAAGCCACCTTCTTTAGAAGGTGGTAATTTAC
>NZ_JATABI010000184.1:0-615 GCF_036533795.1 Vibrio sp. M250220
GCTAGTCAGCAGAAGTCTATACAAATGAAGATGCGTTTACTTGCTCTAGCACACTTTAAAGAAGGGCGGTCTCGAACACAGATTGCCAAATACCTGAAGGTAAGCCGCACTAGCGTGAACAAGTGGGTTCATACCTTTCTTGAGGAGGGACTTGAAGGACTACAGGAAAAGCCAAGAACAGGACGCCCTGCATTTCTTACCCCAAAACAGCGTGAGCAGTTAAGCCTATTTATTGAAAGTCGAGCTTCGGATTCTTCTGGCGGTAGATTAACGGGTAGCGATATTCATGCCTACATCATCAAAGAATTTGGCAAACATTATCACCCTGACTCCATCTATTATTTGCTCAATCATATGGGCTTTTCTTGGATAACATCGCGCTCCAAACACCCTTCTCAATCCCAACAAACCCAAGACGATTTTAAAAAAATTCAAAATTGAAACGATCCTCAAGATCCCCGGCCATATGGGGCTTGAGGCCGTCGATGTTTGGTTTCAAGACGAAGCTCGATTTGGACAACAAAATACAACAACTCGTCTTTGGGCTAAGCGCGGCACAAGACCGCGAGCGGTGAAACAGCAGCAATTTGAATATGCTTACTTATTCGGTTCAGT
>NZ_JATABI010000185.1:0-613 GCF_036533795.1 Vibrio sp. M250220
TGTTAAGGTATCTCCCGCCCGAATGTAATTTGGGTCAGTCTGACATTGCGGATTCAGCGTCAAGAGGTCGACATATTCGACGCCTTGATCAATAGCAATTTGGAGTAAGGTATCCCCCGGTTGAATAGTATAGGTAGTCATTGTCATAGGGCTCCATTACTCGTGTTAAGAATCGACTGCATCGTAGAGAGGTGTTCTGGAGTTATCGTCCACTGATATTGCTTAGGAGGGACACTTTCACAGTATTGAACACATAACTTGCGTTTCGCAGGTTTGCGTTGCAGTGAGAAGGCATCATCGCCGAGTCCTTCTATATTTGTGGTGTACGCCAATGTCGCCATACGTCTCTCCTATCGTTAACCCTAAACACAAAAACCTTAAATACAAATTACCGCGACAACGGTAATTTGGGGTTAAGGCTTTCAGGAGGCTTCCTCCTGTAGGAAGCCACCGAAAATCAAAGTGATTAAGCTTCGATAGGTTTACGCCAATCGTCTGAACCAGACGTACCTGCGTTGACGTGATCCCAAGTGATCTTACGGTACGACATTGAGACCGTTAGATTTTGCGTGAAGTCGGACATCGACGGATCTTGACAGTGTGGCATCTCACA
>NZ_JATABI010000186.1:0-598 GCF_036533795.1 Vibrio sp. M250220
CCAACACCCAGCCTTGTCTGCCACATGTTTGAAGTCATCAACTCCGCCTTCAATGGGTGTTAATGGTGTACAGGTCGTATCAAACACACCTGTCGGTGCTCCATCGGTGCCAACATCCGCCACATACTTACCAAGCTGAGACGAAAGGCCCGCATGGGGGTGACTCTGTGTTGAATGGAACTGTTGCAAATTGACCTTACGCATCCATATCGAACGATTAGGAGCATGAGAGCGCATGTGCTCACACAGTCGCCATGTCCAGCGTTGATGGGCAAACGTCATATAGAGTGTATTTTTCGCCGGGTAGACCAAGCAGCTTTTCGTTTCGCCTTTGCTGCCACGCTCATTCGCAGGTTTATCCGCTTCATCGTTTGACCAGTCAATTTTGGTAAACTTATACCCTTTCACCTGATACTCATCAAAAGTCTTATCCGTCTCGTCATAGACATACAACCAACCATCACGTAATTGCCTCAACGTATATTGACGCTGCTTTGGGGCAAATCGACCTTGCCACTGGGTATCGGTGGTAGGCAGTGGGTGAAGTGGTTGGCCTTGTTCATTCATATCATCCAAGGCGTAACGGACAGGGATGATA
>NZ_JATABI010000187.1:0-598 GCF_036533795.1 Vibrio sp. M250220
AGGCGAAGATGGTCCAACTCACCAACCGGTGGAGCAAATGGCTTCTCTACGTCTAACGCCAAACATGAGCACATGGCGCCCATGTGACCAAGTTGAGTCAGCCGTTGCTTGGAAACTGGCAATCGAGCGTAAAGATGGCCCCACATCTCTTATCTTCTCTCGTCAAAACCTTGCACAACAAGAGCGTGACGCTGAACAACTCGCCAACATCGCTAAAGGTGCTTACATCCTGAAAGAGTGTGCAGGTAAGCCAGAGCTTATCCTTATCGCAACAGGTTCTGAAGTAGAGCTAGCGGTAGAAGCAGCAGCACAGCTAACAGAAGAAGGTAAGAAAGTTCGCGTTGTTTCTATGCCATCAACCGATGCTTTCGACAAGCAAGATGCAGCATACCGCGAAGCAGTACTGCCATCAGACGTCACAGCACGTATCGCTATCGAAGCGGGTATTGCGGACTTCTGGTACAAGTATGTTGGTTTCGGTGGCAAGATCATCGGCATGACAACATTTGGTGAATCAGCGCCAGCTGACCAACTGTTCAAGATGTTTGGTTTCACTACTGAAAACGTAGTAAACACAGCAAAAGAATTGCTAGCGTAA
>NZ_JATABI010000188.1:0-593 GCF_036533795.1 Vibrio sp. M250220
ATGTTTCCAAAAGAAGTCTCGTTTGGTCACTTCGTTTCATTGAAACCTAATTTGAAACCCCTCTTTATTTAGAGAAATTTCTAATTGGATTATCATCAACGAGTGCCCACACAGATTGATAGGTTTATATTGTTAAAGAGCTTTGCTTTTTGAGAACACTTTCTCTCGAAGCGGAGGTGAATTCTAGCGAGATAATTTGAAGAGTCAAACACTTTTTCAAATTTATTTTGTTAGAAGCTTTTCACCTCGCTGACTATTGCTGAAGCCTTGCGGCGTCTGCCCTGTCAGTGGATGCGCATTATAGGCAGTTCCTTTTTTAAGGCAAGTAAAAAGATGCTTTTTTTTCATAAAAAAGGGCTAAGTGGACATTAATCACTCAGATCAACATTTACACCCATTTTACCCTCAGGTTAGCCACGATTTGTTCACAAATCACTGTGGGTAACTAGGGCGTGTTGATCTTTGCTGTACGTTTTATGCTCAGCAATACATTGGTAGCCACATTAACATAAATGCCAGCGATACCATGCTGGCATAGTTCCTTTTCAACTTGTCATATCTAGTGGATATTGCTCGATAATGCTTGATTTTAG
>NZ_JATABI010000189.1:0-593 GCF_036533795.1 Vibrio sp. M250220
ACAGCTTTCCAGATTAAAGAATTTGCTTGGCGACCATAGCGATTTGGACCCACCTGATTTCCATTCCGAACTCAGAAGTGAAACGAATTAGCGCCGATGGTAGTGTGGGGTTTCCCCATGTGAGAGTAGGACATCGCCAGGCTTTAAATATCGTTACCTGCATAATGAGCATGTAACAACATCTCTAGTGTACTAATCTAGCGATGACAATTTGTGGAGAGATGGCTGAGTGGTTGAAAGCACCGGTCTTGAAAACCGGCATACGTTAATAGCGTATCTAGGGTTCAAATCCCTATCTCTCCGCCACATTGAAAAGCCCGCTGCATACGCAGCGGGCTTTTTCGTTTTACCCAACAATAAAATCAATTCTCATACCAATCTGGAAAATTAATACCAATCTGGAAAATTAACTGGTCAGGTTAATCCACTCCCTTTTGCACATCGTTTGCACCCTATCTGCGCTTTCCAAGAAGCCATTCCATGCTCTACATACCTTCTCGACAACATCGTTATAGTTCGTAAAACTTTGGTTGGCTAAATAGTGTTGTCGCAGCCAACTCCATACTTGTTCAATTGGATTTAGCTCTGGTGAA
>NZ_JATABI010000190.1:0-587 GCF_036533795.1 Vibrio sp. M250220
AAAGAAGCAAAACTCGCCAGAATCAAAAAGGCATTGGAGTGTTGCGATGCTGACAATCCAGTGTTTTATGAAGATGAGGTCGATATCCACTTAAACCCTAAAATTGGAGCAGATTGGATGCCCAAAGGTCAGCAAAAGAAAGTGGCGACACCGGGACAAAATGCCAAACACTATCTAGCAGGTGCTCTACATGCTAAGACGGGAAAAGTCTCGTATGTTTGCAGTGCCAATAAGCACTCAGAGCTGTTTATTGCCATTCTTGAGCAGTTAAAACGCCAGTATCGCCGTGCAAAAACAATCACGCTTATCGTGGATAATTACATCATTCACAAAAGTAAAAAGACACAGGGTTGGTTAGAGAAAAATCCGAAGTTTATTTTACTTTTTCAGCCAGTGTATTCCCCGTGGGTAAACAAAATAGAGAAGCTTTGGCATGCCTTACATGAAACAGTAACTCGGAATCATCAATGCAAAGCAATGTGGCAACTATTAAAACGGGTTCGAAACTTTATGGATAACATTTCATCGTTTCCCAGCGGTGGTCATGGAGTACAAAAAGTGAAGCATAATTAGGATCAGCTATTTAG
>NZ_JATABI010000191.1:0-581 GCF_036533795.1 Vibrio sp. M250220
ACTGGAGTGCGAGGCAATTCAGGCAGGGAAAAGCGAGTATAAATAGAAAGCTCCCACCAATTTTACAGCGGCTATCCTTTTCTCAGTCAGAATGGTTAAAGGTCGTTACTCAGCTAGAATCTAAGCGTGTGTTTTACATAGCGTCACGCGACACTCTGAACCGCTTCAAACCTTGCTTGAATAGACAAAGGGTGCACGCCTTTCAAATTGAGTGAACCTAATGAACTCAGCATTTGATATGCGTATCTCACGATTGCCTTGTCACGCCTTATTAATTCTTCATTTCGCATTTTTCGTCATAATATCCAACAAAACCATCAGTAAGTTCATGAGTGATGGTTATGTAGGCTGAAAATAAGGGTAGGGCAACGAGTTGCTGGTCAATATTCTTTATGGTGCCTGTCCTTATTCTTTTTATTCTTTCTGGGTTTGCAACCGCAACGGCAATAGTGTCCTTGCGGCAATAGTGTCCTTGTGTACATCTAGCCCAATGTAAGCAGAGTAGTTGACGGATTTCATATTGATGACCTCCAAAAATGCACCATAGGTGAGTCTTAGTATATAAGGTCATACCATCTGGC
>NZ_JATABI010000192.1:0-556 GCF_036533795.1 Vibrio sp. M250220
GCTACTCAATGATTCTCCGCGAGTTCCGCTGTTGATAAAAGAGAGCGATGGCTTAGATCATTCAGATTGGGAGTTAAATCCCCATGTTCGCGACAACCTCGACCCATTGGCACAAAAGGCACTATTAACTCGCACACAGATGAGCGGAAGTGCATCAAGCACCACTCAAACTACAAGCCTACATCCGCCACTTCCCATGCCCCCATACGTCCCTGAGCCGGTTCGTACTCATAATCCCGATGCGCCGCCAAAGGAAAAATACGAGTACAACTTTGATATCGCGTGCTCCGATGATGCCTTTCAGCGCAATGTTGGTTGTTCGTTTGTTTTAGCCCAAACGACAAACGAAGTGTTACTAGGGCGCTGGCGTGAAACCAAAATAAAAGAAGGGACACGCTACACCCTATTCACAGCGTTTGATGAGCCTAAAAAATTGGTCGGAGAAGTGGCATCAAAGTCGTTAGGTCTCTCGCCTCGTCAGCCAGTAAAAGTCAGACCGATAGGCAGTGGCGTAGCGCAAGAGGGCTTTATTCCCGTTTTTCCCGCTGTGCAGCTC
>NZ_JATABI010000193.1:0-553 GCF_036533795.1 Vibrio sp. M250220
CACGCCACCTTAGTGACTACGTTCTTTCTGAAAAACTTAAGCCTGAAAATGGCGGAAGCCAAAGCAAGCTTTCTGCTACTCAAACCATGCACCTAATCGAGCATTTGACTGAGAAAACCTATTCTCACACTCATCAAATTGTCGCCTACGTTAAAGAGGCATTTGGACTTGATTATACGGTCTCTGGTATGAACAAATGGCTTCACTACAATGGCTTTAGCTACAAGCAACCGAAAGGCGTTCCACACAAGTTTGATAAAGCAAAACAGCAAGCATTCATAGAGGCTTATGAAGCTCTAAAGGCAAGCTGTGGCAAGGATGAATCGATAGTCTTTATCGACGCAGTTCACCCAACCTTATTAACAAAAATATCTCATGGCTGGATACGTACTGGTCAGGCTAAAGTGATTGAAACAACGGGCAATCGTAGCCGATTGAACATTATTGGCGCACTAAACCTGTCAGATATTGGTGCCACCATCGTTCACGATTACGAGAGTATTAACAGTGAAAATATTGTTCGCTTTTTCTGTAAGTTAAGAGAGAGTTATCC
>NZ_JATABI010000194.1:0-551 GCF_036533795.1 Vibrio sp. M250220
GCTCACGGCACGGAGATGGATTACCAACAACCCACTTACGTGCACTTTGATGCGCCAGGTCGCTATAAAGGTGACCCAAATGGCATCGCCTTCACCCGCACTCGCTTGAGTTATCTGCGCCGTGACGCCCAGTTAGCCAAAGGCAAAAGCAACGAATTTTTGCTCCGTTCAGGGTATAAATTTACCTTGAGTGACCACCTCAACACATCCTTTAATCGCCCTTGGCTGCTGGTTCAAGTCAATCACCAAGGCGAACAGGCTCAAGCCCTCGAGGAAGAGGGCACTCAAGGCAAGACGACTTACGCCAACCAATGGCAAGCCATCCCAGCTCATCTCAATTGGCAAGCGCAGCCCGAGACCAAACCAACCGTTGACGGCCCAATGATCGCGACGGTCGTCGGCCCTGAGGGAGAAGAAATCTTCTGTGACGAACATGGTCGCGTGAAAGTCCATTTCCACTGGGATCGCGAAGAGAGAAACCCTGAACATCGTTCGTGTTGGGTGCGAGTCTCTCAAGGTTGGGCGGGCAGCCAATACGGCATGGTCACTTT
>NZ_JATABI010000195.1:0-547 GCF_036533795.1 Vibrio sp. M250220
CCTAACTTTCTCTTTATTAGAGAAAGTTAGGATTTGAGAACTTTTAATTTGAATAACAACGCATATCAAAGATATGGGGATTGTTGTTATTCGTCAGCTTTCCAAATTGTTAAAGAGCAAATCACTTCCAAAGAAGTAACCATTTTTAAGAACACTTAAGCAAGTATGCTTAAAGATGGTGGAGCTAAGCAGGATCGAACTGCTGACCTCCTGCGTGCAAGGCAGGCGCTCTCCCAGCTGAGCTATAGCCCCATCAGGTGTTGATACTGTGTGCCAATCTTCTTGGGAGGAAGATTGGTGGGTCTGAGTGGACTTGAACCACCGACCTCTCGCTTATCAGGCGAACGCTCTAACCACCTGAGCTACAGACCCAGTATCGTCTCTAAAACTTATAAACCATCAATCTGTGTGAACACTCATCGCAATAATCATCGTATAAGGAGGTGATCCAGCCCCAGGTTCCCCTAGGGCTACCTTGTTACGACTTCACCCCAGTCATGAACCACAAAGTGGTGAGCGTCCTCCCGAAGGTTAAACTACCCACTTC
>NZ_JATABI010000196.1:0-542 GCF_036533795.1 Vibrio sp. M250220
ATCTTACGGTACGACATTGAGACCGTTAGATTTTGCGTGAAGTCGGACATCGACGGATCTTGACAGTGTGGCATCTCACACTGGATATCGACGATAGACGCGTTTTCTAGCTTAGTGGTGAAGAAGTTCTCTTGTTTGCCTTCGATAGAAGTGCGGTACCATTTCAGTTCAACAGTCTTCATCTTCTCACCAGAAGAAAGCGCGTTGTACAGCAGTGGCACGGCTTTGTTGAGAGTGACGGTAAACTGGAAGGGTTTATGAACACGTTGACCAGAAGGTTGACCAGATTGAGGATCGGTCGGAACCGAAATGACGTGTTCAAACTTCTGAACCAGCATCTCGTCTTCGTGACCTTCGACATAAGAGTCACCGATAGAGTCAGCCGTACAGGCGCCCGCCGTGATCAGACCCTGAGTTTCACCGTCGATAGAAATATAACATGGAGTTGGCATAGTAAAATCCTTAGAGGTTGTGTGTAATAACACTAACTCTTAGTCAAAAAGCGTGCCAAAATTAAAATGTATATATTTCAACAATTTAAG
>NZ_JATABI010000197.1:0-539 GCF_036533795.1 Vibrio sp. M250220
GTGCGGGTGAAGGCGATGCCATTTGGGTCACCTTTATAGCGACCTGGCGCATCAAAGTGCACGTAAGTGGGTTGTTGGTAATCCATCTCCGTGCCGTGAGCCAATTGGCTAAAGGAATAAGCCGGGTTTTTAAAGCTGTAGTCTTTGAGTTCTACCTCACTAACGTGGGCCTCGGATTGATAAGAAAAATCTTGGATATACGGCACATCGCTGACACCACCCGCCAACCCGTTGTAAGGAATAGGCTGAGATAAGGAGGGCAGCAGCACAGTGGCATCACTGAACAGCAAGGTGTGTTTTCCGGCTTCATGAATAAAGCTGTAGACCATGCCTTCTTCCGCGGCGAGGCGGTGGAGAAAGTCGAGATCACTTTCGCGGTATTGGACACAAAACTCACGTTGAGCCGGCTCGCGTTGCAGTGAAAAGGCATAGTCATGAATGCCCATCTCCTGCAATAGCGTCTCGATGATGTCAGGCGTGGTCTTATGTTGGAAAATCCGGCTGTTGTGGCGCAGCGAGAGACGTTCCAGCGCAGGTAC
>NZ_JATABI010000198.1:0-520 GCF_036533795.1 Vibrio sp. M250220
ACAAGTTGATGCAAGCAATGAAGGAAAACGATGATAAACAACCACTTGAGAACATTGTGCAGCTTGATGATGCCTATTGGGGTGGTAAAGGCAAGGGCGGTAAACGGGGTCGTGGCTCTAAAAAGAAAACGCCATTCGTTGCTGCGATATAGATGAATGACGAGAGACACCCAATCTACATGCGAATGAGCATGGTGGATGGCTTTAAGAAGCAAGAAATCACAAATTGGGGTAAAAAACACATCGAAGAAAAGACACTAGTCGTTACAGATGGACTTGCTTGTTTTGAAGGCTTAGTCGATGCAAATGTCTACCATGATGTTGAAAATAAGAGCCAAGCCGAGAGTTTGGAGGTGGTGCAAGAACACTTTGAATGGGTTGATACAATGATTGGTAATGTTAAGAACTCGCTACATGGGACGTATCATGCGATACGCAAGAAACACTTACCGAGATATCTTGGAGAATTCTGCTTTAGATTCAATCATCGCTTTAACCTTGAGGACATGACCCTTGCACT
>NZ_JATABI010000199.1:0-519 GCF_036533795.1 Vibrio sp. M250220
GTTGTTCGATAAGTTGAGTGAGATTTGGGTAGGTATTCTTTAGCAACGCCTGTTCGCCTACATAACCGAGAATATTGAAGTAATAGAGTAAGTCTTGCTCTGTCTCAAAACCTTTGGCGTAAGCGCTATCCATTTGGCTACAAACCCAGTTTCTTAAGTCGTGAATCTGCTGACAACGCTCAGGAAACCAACGCTGCATGTGAGCAATCAATGTATTGGGCAGTGAATTTTGCCATGGGATGAGCGAGAGTCTTCGCCACTGCTCGTCAGTAATTTTTAGAGGTTGATGATGTATTTCAGGGGGGATAACAAAAGGATTTTCCAGCCTTTGCCACTGCCCTGCTTGGTGAATCCAAGCTTTGTTCATCGGCTGCCATAACATGGCACATTGAGTATCCAATAAAACATAGGCTGCATTGCTGTCAGCAAAACGAAAAAATCCGGGATTACCACTTGGCATTTCAACCATAATTAGTCGCCGTAAAGCTTTCGCTGCATCACTTAATGATAAATCTGAAG
>NZ_JATABI010000200.1:0-518 GCF_036533795.1 Vibrio sp. M250220
GAAGTGGGTAGTTTAACCTTCGGGAGGACGCTCACCACTTTGTGGTTCATGACTGGGGTGAAGTCGTAACAAGGTAGCCCTAGGGGAACCTGGGGCTGGATCACCTCCTTATACGATGATTATTGCGATGAGTGTTCACACAGATTGATATGTCTACATTAGAGAGGGGCTATAGCTCAGCTGGGAGAGCGCTTCGCTGGCAGCGAAGAGGTCATCGGTTCGATCCCGATTAGCTCCACCATTTCTTTTTATAAGAAAGAAACCAGTGTCCCGTTCGTCTAGAGGCCTAGGACACCGCCCTTTCACGGCGGTAACAGGGGTTCGACTCCCCTACGGGATACCATCTTTAAACATTCTCCTTGAGAGTCTTTAAAAATGGTTACTTCTTTGGAAGTGATTTGCTCTTTAACAATTTGGAAAGCTGACGAATAACAACAATCCCCATATCTTTGATATGCGTTGTTATTCAAATTAAAAGTTCTCAAATCCTAACTTTCTCTAATAAAGAGAAAGTTAGG
>NZ_JATABI010000201.1:0-496 GCF_036533795.1 Vibrio sp. M250220
AAAAGCTAACTGAGCCGGTTAATTCAGTTCCAGATATTGATGTAGAACCTGTAGTCGATGTAATTGAATCTTATTCTGATGACGAAATGCTTGAAATATTAGAGACTGCTGATGAATCTGTATTTGAAGTGTATTATTTGAAGGAAGGGGATTATCTTTATAAGTTGGCTAGAGAAAATGGCATTACTTTTAAACAATTAGTCGACCTTAATGCTCGCTTTCCTAAGATTGAAAACCTCGACTTAGTTTATCCCGGGATGATGATTTATCTTCCTCCTAAGAAGCGATGATATTAATTTACGATAATGGATTTTAAAGTCGGACGGTATTATTTAATTATTCTGATAATCCAAAAACTGACCGTGATGGTGTTGTCGGAATTTATTCAGTTTTATTTAGGAAAAAATTCCGCTTAAATTTCTAATTGCCTAGATGCAAGCTCGAATAAAATGTAGGACAATTCTTTGAATCATATTTATTTATCGAGATATGGTAT
>NZ_JATABI010000202.1:0-494 GCF_036533795.1 Vibrio sp. M250220
CCATCTTTTAACCGCCCGTAGCCCATATGGGTTTTCGCGACAATGACGGATATTTCACACTCTTGCCACGGAATACGATAGAGCACTTTATCGTGCCATACGTAAACCTCTTGGTTTTGTTTATGAAAGCGTACCGGCATGGCGATGGGTTTGAAAAGTCCTACCGCTATAGTAACTCCGATCAATGCCAAATAAATTAAGTCAATAACATAGGTATCTGACCATGCCAGTCCATCAATAAATCCCCAACCTTTTAACCCGATCCATATCAGGGTAAAAAGAAACACCAGCCCCATAAACTCGCCTCTACCATGGACAGACTGCACACGCATATCAAGAAAATCTTTATGGCCACCAGCAGAAAACAGTTCAAAAAACTCGCCTAAGCTTTCGACCTCGCCAGGTTCAGTCGTTTCGTGCACCAAAGTTATTTTTTTATTACCTGGATTTAATGGTTCTTGTTGCATTAAATGACCATTGGGGTAGTGATCCAC
>NZ_JATABI010000203.1:0-482 GCF_036533795.1 Vibrio sp. M250220
TATCGCAGCAACGAATGGCGTTTTCTTTTTAGAGCCACGACCCCGTTTACCGCCCTTGCCTTTACCACCCCAATAGGCATCATCAAGCTGCACAATGTTCTCAAGTGGTTGTTTATCATCGTTTTCCTTCATTGCTTGCATCAACTTGTGCTTTAACCGCCAAGTAGCGTTGTAGGAAATGCCTAAATGACGAGATAACTCAAGAGCTGAAATTCCATTTTTACCCTGTGTAATTAAGTAGATAGCAAGAAACCAAACCGTTAATGGAAGCTTACTATTGGAAAGCAATGTCCCTGCTGTTAATGAGGTTTGTTGATGACATCGATTGCATTGATAAAGGGGACGTGACCTAAGCTGGCAGTAGCTCGTAGAGCCACAATTAGGGCACATGAAGCCATTCTCCCAGCGCAATGAAAATAAGCGTTTCTGACATTGTTCTTCTGTGCCATAAAGACTTAGAAATCGAGGAATAGAAATCCCAC
>NZ_JATABI010000204.1:0-468 GCF_036533795.1 Vibrio sp. M250220
CTCAATTGGTTAGGAGCAAGCCGAGCCGATACAGGGCAAATCAAGCGCTTTGAAAATGCCCTGCAACGTATGGGCTTACCGCACCCCACTGAGCTTAATAAAGCAGAACAATGGCAACGCTACGCCAAAAATGTCATCAGCTTACGGGATTTTTTTACTCAAGCCTTTTCACAGCCTTATGAAAATCCAAATGATAAAGACAAAAGCAAATATATGAGAACACTAAGTAACGATTATGCGCGTTTCCGCCGTTACATATATTGGTTAACTAAAGGCCACAAAATCCTAGAAAAATCGTACCCAGCCCGAGCGCGAATGGAAGCGGTATATGCGGTGCTCCCTGAGGATGATATCGAGCAACTTGAACAATTTAAACTGCGCGGCTATCAGCTAAGCAACTGGTTACCAGAGAGATAAACCATGAAAAAATGTGTATCAATCTTTATTCTCCTCGTCGTTTGCAGCAGC
>NZ_JATABI010000205.1:0-468 GCF_036533795.1 Vibrio sp. M250220
CTCAATTGGTTAGGAGCAAGCCGAGCCGATACAGGGCAAATCAAGCGCTTTGAAAATGCCCTGCAACGTATGGGCTTACCGCACCCCACTGAGCTTAATAAAGCAGAACAATGGCAACGCTACGCCAAAAATGTCATCAGCTTACGGGAGTTTTTTACCAAGGCCTTTTCACAGCCTTATGAAAACCCGAATGATAAAAATAAAGACAGATACATGGAAACATTAGACGATGACTACGCAGACTTGCGCGAGTACATTCACTGGTTAACTAAGGAACATAAAATCCTAGAAAAATCGTACCCAGCCCGAGCGCGAATGAAAGCGGTATATGCGGTGCTCCCTGAGGATGATATCGAGCAACTTGAACAATTTAAACTGCGCGGCTATCAGCTAAGCAACTGGTTACCAGAGAGATAAACCATGAAAAAATGTGTATCAATCTTTATTCTCCTCGTCGTTTGCAGCAGC
>NZ_JATABI010000206.1:0-450 GCF_036533795.1 Vibrio sp. M250220
GATCACCAAACTTGGGAAAGCGCTTGAAGATATCGATGCCCCAGGAAAACACGGGATGACACTGCTTGGCTTTGCCGTAAATGATGAAAACCCCGTAGCCATTAAAGCGTTGATGGCGTTAGGTGCCGATCCATCTATTGAGTTGCCGGGACTAGGCAGCGTTGCTTATCACGCTATGTGGCGCAAAAGTGACGAGCCCTTAAAAGCTCTTCTTGAAAGTGGCATGGATCCAAATATTGCAAATGAAGGCAGCTTACGAACATTGATTTTCAACACCCCTACGCTTGAAGAAAGTGATGCCATGAAGCTTTTAGTCGAGTACGGTGCCGATGTGAATGCCCGCGACACACTTGGCAATACACCTTTGATACATATTCTTCCAGTGCGGTTTGATGATTCTCTCTACTTGCTCAACCATGGAGCAGATCCATACGCAATGAATAATTTAGG
>NZ_JATABI010000207.1:0-442 GCF_036533795.1 Vibrio sp. M250220
TAACGAGGCTATCGTTTCTAGTCTGACTTCAACTAAGTATAAATATATAGAAGAGAAATGTAGGTTTGAGTATTTTGAAAGTATAGGGACTGAAGCAGAAACATTAAATATTTGCAGTTGTTTGATTGATGAATATACAAAGTTCAATGATTACTTAGTTGAAAAGATTAACTTACCTTGATTTCTCCTTTATCAGGATACACTCGATAGGATATTAAAAATGTCTGTGATGTGTTGAGGCGAAAACAGCCCTAGAGCAAGGGAAGGCTTTGTTCCTGCATTGGTTAATTTTGTGTAAGCGTTCACCAGCACCGTGTTGACTAAGTGTTTAGGTAAAAACTCGTGTGTTTAAGATCGAGCACATTTGGGTACGGCTGCTGACGAACAACAGCATTGACTATGCGTGAAAGCGTATCAAGTGACGATATCTTTCGCTTTTTAC
>NZ_JATABI010000208.1:0-441 GCF_036533795.1 Vibrio sp. M250220
TTAGAAGGTGGTGATCGTTCCTTTGGGCTATGCCCGAAGAACGCTCATGTTCAAGATGTCCTCGTTTGTAACCAGCAAATGAAGGAAATAAAGAACATGAGCAGATATGAATCCGCCTCACTATATTACAGGTGTCAGTACCACATAGTATGGACGCCAAAGTACCGCCTGAAAATCTTGAAAGGTAATTTGGGTAAGGAGCTTTACCGGAGCATCTATATCTACAGTAATATGAAGAACTGTAAGGTTGTAGAGCTGAATGTTCAAGTAGACCACGTACATCTGGTCGTGAGATTGCCACCTAGTCTAAGTGTTTCGACATATATGGGCTTTGTAAAAGGACGAACCGCAATTCGCCTATTTAACAAATTTCCGTACTTAAGAAAGAAGAAATTATGGGGCAACAAATTTTGGCAAAGAGGCTACTTCGTTGATTCGGTA
>NZ_JATABI010000209.1:0-436 GCF_036533795.1 Vibrio sp. M250220
ACGGATAAGACTTTTGATGAGTATCAGGTGAAAGGGTATGAGTTGACCAAAATTGACTGGTCAAACGATGAAGCGGATAAACCTGCGCATCAGCGTGGCAGCAAAGGCGAAACGAAAAGCTGCTTGGTCTACCCAGCGAAAAATACACTCTATATGGCGTTTGCCCATCAACGCTGGACATGGCGACTGTGTGAGCATATGCGTTCTAACCTATCCCATCGTTCGACATGGATGCGTAAGGTAAATTTGCAACAGTTCCATTCAACACAGAGTCACCCCCATGCGGGCCTTTCGTCTCAGCTTGGCAAGTATGTGGCGGATGTTGGCACCGATGGAGCACCGACAGGTGTGTTTGATACGACCTGTACACCATTAACACCCATTGAAGGCGGAGTTGATGACTTCAAACATGTGGCAGACAAGGCTGGGTGTTGGG
>NZ_JATABI010000210.1:0-431 GCF_036533795.1 Vibrio sp. M250220
TTAGAAGGTGGTGATCGTTCCTTTGGGCTATGCCCGAAGAACGCTCATGTTCAAGATGTCCTCGTTTGTAACCAGCAAATGAAGGAAATAAAGAACATGAGCAGATATGAATCCGCCTCACTATATTACAGGTGTCAGTACCACATAGTCTGGACGCCAAAGTACCGCCTGAAAATCTTAAAAGGTAATTTGGGTAAGGAGCTTTACCGGAGCATCTATATCTACAGTAATATGAAGAACTGTAAGGTTGTAGAGCTGAATGTTCAATTAGACCACGTACATCTGGTCGTGAGATTGCCACCTAGTTTAAGTGTTTCGACATATATGGGCTTTGTAAAAGGACGAACCGCAATTCGCCTATTTAACAAATTTCCGTACTTAAGAAAGAAGAAATTATGGGGCAACAAATTTTGGCAAAGAGGCTACTTCGT
>NZ_JATABI010000211.1:0-428 GCF_036533795.1 Vibrio sp. M250220
TATCGCTGCATTTGAACGCCTAACCTGACTTTCCACCATAGACTTTTTCTCTTCTTCTGGGTCTATGATTTCTCTTGGGGGGTATTTATAATCCATATTCCATCCATAAATTTTATTTTAACGTAGTCCTATCAAAAGGCGGTGTTCATTATTTCAATGATGTTCAATTCGAAAGTTTACCCTTTAAAACAAATACCATACACTTAGATTCTCCATTAGAAGCTATTTCTGGAAGTAAAGTAGCCTTGCAGAGCAGATGAATTATCATTTAATGGTGCCTGATGAGATGGTCACCTCTATCTCGGCATCGCAATGTGCCATGATTAACTTTTGACAGAATCAAGGATAAAGGTGACCAACATGAAATATAGGCTTATTAGTATCGATTTAGCAAAAAATGTGTTTCAGATTGCTGTATTCGACCGACA
>NZ_JATABI010000212.1:0-426 GCF_036533795.1 Vibrio sp. M250220
ATCATTGATTCGAGACGTCAGTGAACCTGCGATCTCTGGAAGAGTCACAGTAAAAAATTGATCGATGGCTTCCTTGAAGTCTCGTTTATTTTTGAAGTAAACGTTATTCCTCGACTGCTCGTTCATTACCTTCCAAAGCCGCTCAATTGGGTTGAGGTTTGGACTGTAAGGTGGAAGATAATGTAGTTCGATATTTAGGACAAACGCTGCATCTTTGACTAAGTCACTGCGGTGATATCCCGCACCATCTAAGATGATATGAAGCTTATGGGCTAATGGATAACTCTCTCTTAACTTACAGAAAAAGCGAACAATATTTTCACTGTTAATACTCTCGTAATCGTGAACGATGGTGGCACCAATATCTGACAGGTTTAGTGCGCCAATAATGTTCAATCGGCTACGATTGCCCGTTGTTTCAATCAC
>NZ_JATABI010000213.1:0-419 GCF_036533795.1 Vibrio sp. M250220
GAAGATATCGATGCCCCAGGAAAACACGGGATGACACTGCTTGGCTTTGCCGTAAATGATGAAAACCCCGTAGCCATTAAAGCGTTGATGGCGTTAGGTGCCGATCCATCTATTGAGTTGCCGGAACTAGGCAGCGTGGCTTATCACGCTATGTGGCGCAAAAGTGACGAGCCCTTAAAAGCTCTTCTTGAAAGTGGTATGGACCCTAATCTGCGTGATGAAGAAGATACTTTGATTTTCAACACCCCCTTGCTTGAAGAAAGTGATGCTATGAAGCTTTTAGTCGAGTACGGTGCCGATGTGAATGCCCGCGACACACTTGGCAATACACCTTTGATACATATTCTTCCAGTGCGGTTTGATGATTCTCTCTACTTGCTCAACCATGGAGCAGATCCATACGCAATGAATAATTTAGG
>NZ_JATABI010000214.1:0-419 GCF_036533795.1 Vibrio sp. M250220
ATGTTTCCAAAAGAAGTCTCGTTTGGTCACTTCGTTTCATTGAAACCTAATTTGAAACCCCTCTTTATTTAGAGAAATTTCTAATTGGATTATCATCAACGAGTGCCCACACAGATTGATAGGTTTATATTGTTAAAGAGCTTTGCTTTCAGTGCGTTAGCACTTAGGCAGGACGCGTATAATACGCTGTCTGCGTTGAAAGTCAACATAAAACTCTAAAGTTCTTTAAAGCTTTATGGTGACTTGCTTAATCGTTAAGCAAGTACGCAATTAAAGCCTGGCGATGTCCTACTCTCACATGGGGAAACCCCACACTACCATCGGCGCTAATTCGTTTCACTTCTGAGTTCGGAATGGAAATCAGGTGGGTCCAAATCGCTATGGTCGCCAAGCAAATTCTTTAATCTGGAAAGCTGTTA
>NZ_JATABI010000215.1:0-416 GCF_036533795.1 Vibrio sp. M250220
GCCTGATTGGTAAATACGTAGTTGGGCAAAACCTACTGTATCAAATGCGTTATAGGCTTGAACTGTTATATCCCCCAAGGTTACTTCACAATCAAACGAGTCTTGATATTGCTGGAAAGGAATGCGCAATTCATACCTATTTGGGTCGTTGGAGAAGTTATAAGTCACATGCCATTTTACATCTGCACCACTTGACCATCCGGAGTCGGCACTCCATGTTTTTGCCCCACATTGTGGGCCACTTGCCCCCCATATTGCCCAAGCATCAATGGTGGCATCTGGCGGCTTGATACCTGAAATAGTGATAT
Source organism: Vibrio sp. M250220 (assembly GCF_036533795.1). Lineage (NCBI taxonomy): Bacteria > Pseudomonadati > Pseudomonadota > Gammaproteobacteria > Vibrionales > Vibrionaceae > Vibrio > Vibrio sp. M250220. The sequence goes on from NZ_JATABI010000215.1 coordinate 309, forward strand.
ATGGCTCATCAGCCTCATCTCCCCAAATGTTGGGTTGGGAGTCATAATAGTACCAATAGCCAACCACCGTTAAACAAACCAAGACAATCGAACGCTTTGTGTTTTTTT
>NZ_JATABI010000216.1:0-416 GCF_036533795.1 Vibrio sp. M250220
TCGTGTTTAACATGAGTGGTCATGTCATTCAGCACTATCGAGTCAAAATCCTTCTGCGCATGAAGATAGACTTGCTCTTGGTCTGCTTGGTCTTCAAAACTCAGTTCGTTAAAGCCTTGCCCTTGGTGGGTCTCACTGCGCAGGACGGTTTTGGTTTTGTTCTTGGGCAGAACATAAGGCGGTTTATTGACTGCATGATAGGTGCGCCCCGTGATGATGGGCTGATCAGGGTCACCATTGAGAAATGAGACAATCACTTCGTGACCAATGCGAGGCAAAGCGACCATGCCGTATTGGCTGCCCGCCCAACCTTGAGAGACTCGCACCCAACATGAACGATGTTCAGGGTTTCTCTCTTCGCGATCCCAGTGGAAATGGACTTTCACGCGACCATGTTCGTCACAGAAGATTTCTTC
>NZ_JATABI010000217.1:0-413 GCF_036533795.1 Vibrio sp. M250220
CAGGGTCTGATCACGGCGGGCGCCTGTACGGCTGACTCTATCGGTGACTCTTATGTAGAAGGTCACGAAGACGAGATGCTGGTTCAGAAGTTTGACCACGTTATTTCGGTTCCGACTGATCCACAATCTGGTCAACCTTCTGGTCAACGTGTTCATAAGCCATTCCAGTTTACCGTCACTCTCAACAAAGCCGTGCCACTGCTGTACAACGCGCTTTCTTCTGGTGAGAAGATGAAGACTGTTGAACTGAAATGGTACCGCACCTCTATCGAAGGCAAACAAGAGAACTTCTTCACCACTAAGCTAGAAAACGCGTCTATCGTCGATATCCAGTGTGAGATGCCACACTGTCAAGATCCGTCGATGTCCGACTTCACGCAAAATCTAACGGTCTCAATGTCGTACCGTAAGAT
>NZ_JATABI010000218.1:0-412 GCF_036533795.1 Vibrio sp. M250220
CTCACTTCAATAAGACGAGTGCCAAATTCTTTTGGCGCAGGCTCTACGGTTAAATCACCTTGTTTTTTACCTGACGCTATATAGCCCAGTTGTTGATGTTTTGAGGCTTGCCAGTTAAACGGCATGCTAACCAGTACCGTGATGGTATCATCCGTACTACCACCCAAATCTAATCGATAGGTGACGGGGCTACCTTCTTCTTTTTTTTGGCTCCATGTGCCGTTCTGCTCATTAAGCATAACAGCTGGCATCGCCTCACTGGTGCCATAGCTATAAACTTGTTTGGGCTTACGCGTTATTTGTAAGCCAATCCGTTGGCCTATGGTAAATGCAGGCAAGGTCAACTCCAATTGCCATTGGTTGGTGCCAGTGTCCATCCATTGGGAAGGTTTTCGGTTAGGGACTGAGTTAA
>NZ_JATABI010000219.1:0-403 GCF_036533795.1 Vibrio sp. M250220
GCTGTGGGCGATGACACCTGTTGAACAAGGGATCCGACTGTTTAACCAAAAACAGTACCCACAAGCCGAGCAGATTTTTCAACAACAATCAGACCAAGGCAGTGCTTACGCGACTTACTGGCTAGGTGTTACACAGTATAAAAACCGCCAGCAGTTTGAAGCGGGGCAGACCTTTTTAAAAGCCGCCAATATGGGCGACCCTTGGGCTATGGACGTATTGGCGGGAAATGGCAATAGCCCTTGTAAGTATCTTGGATGGCCATGTGATGAAGCTTGGACAGATAAAGCTATTCCCCAATGGGAAAAACAAGCATCCCAAGGGAATGGAAAAGCAATGTACCAACTAATTCTACGAGGTAAACCTTGGTGGGAAATAGTCCCCATCTATAAATATAAGAAATAT
>NZ_JATABI010000220.1:0-402 GCF_036533795.1 Vibrio sp. M250220
ATCATTGATTCGAGACGTCAGTGAACCTGCGATCTCTGGAAGAGTCACAGTAAAAAATTGATCGATGGCTTCCTTGAAGTCTCGTTTATTTTTGAAGTAAACGTTATTCCTCGACTGCTCGTTCATTACCTTCCAAAGCCGCTCAATTGTTTTGAGATTTGGGCTGTAAGGTGGAAGGTAATGCAGCTCAATGTTAAGGACAAATGCGGCATCTTTGACTAAGTCACTGCAGTGATACTCAGCACCATCTAAGATGATATGAAGCTTATGGGCTAACGGATAACTCTCTCTTAACTTACAGAAAAAGCGAACAATATTTTCACTGTTAATACTCTCGTAATCGTGAACGATGGTGGCACCAATATCTGACAGGTTTAGTGCGCCAATAATGTTCAATCGGCT
>NZ_JATABI010000221.1:0-399 GCF_036533795.1 Vibrio sp. M250220
ATGAGGATTGATAATGAATTATAAATGGCTAGGTCTTCTCGGGGCGATTCCTTTATTGGCGGCATGCAATAGCGATATCGACATTTCCAGCGACGTGCTTTCTCAACAGCAGCTCAACACCATTATTAGTAATGTCAACAAACACTATCCAGATGCAGACAGCGAACTAAAACAAAAGATCGCCGAGGTCGCGGTAAAGTCGATTGAGAATATGGTGTTTGTCGAAGGTGGCCGTTTTATTATGGGCGACTTTCGTATGCCCTGCATGAACGACGATCTTAATCGCCCAGTCTGGACGCCGGAAGCAAGTTGTTACAGTCAGTTCTCGATCGTTGATCGCGGGGCGGATATTCAGCATGAAGTCACCCTAAGCAGTTATTCGTTGTCAAAGTATGAAGC
>NZ_JATABI010000222.1:0-398 GCF_036533795.1 Vibrio sp. M250220
ACAAAAACCGTAACAAGGTCGATGATGAAACACGCTGGCAGACAAGGACTCTTGCCCATCGAACTGAGTCACAACCAAGGCATCATCGCCGAGTCCTTCTATATTGATGGTATACGCCAATGTCGCCATACGTCTCCCCTATCGTTGACACCAAGCACAAAAACCTTCACCACAAATTACCGCGACAACGGTAATTTGTATTTAAGGCTTTCAGGAGGCTTCCTGTAGGAAACCTCTGAAAATAAAAGCGATTAAGCTTCGATAGGTTTACGCCAATCGTCTGAACCAGACGTACCTGCGTTGACGTGATCCCAAGTGATCTTACGGTACGACATTGAGACCGTTAGATTTTGCGTGAAGTCGGACATCGACGGATCTTGACAGTGTGGCATCTCACA
>NZ_JATABI010000223.1:0-397 GCF_036533795.1 Vibrio sp. M250220
CGATCTCTGGAAGAGTCACAGTAAAAAATTGATCGATGGCTTCCTTGAAGTCTCGTTTATTTTTGAAGTAAACGTTATTCCTCGACTGCTCGTTCATTACCTTCCAAAGCCGCTCAATTGGGTTGAGATTTGGGCTGTAAGGTGGAAGGTAATGCAGCTCAATGTTAAGGACAAATGCGGCATCTTTGACTAAGTCACTGCGGTGATACCCAGCACCATCTGAGATGATGTGAAGCTTGTGGGCTAACGGATAACTCTCTCTTAACTTACAGAAAAAGCGAACAATATTTTCACTGTTAATACTCTCGTAATCGTGAACGATGGTGGCACCAATATCTGACAGGTTTAGTGCGCCAATAATGTTCAATCGGCTACGATTGCCCGTTGTTTCAATCAC
>NZ_JATABI010000224.1:0-396 GCF_036533795.1 Vibrio sp. M250220
AGTGCAAGGGTCATGTCCTCAAGGTTAAAGCGATGATTGAATCTAAAGCAGAATTCTCCAAGATATCTCGGTAAGTGTTTCTTGCGTATCGCATGATACGTCCCATGTAGCGAGTTCTTAACATTACCAATCATTGTATCAACCCATTCGAAGTGTTCTTGCACCACCTCCAAACTCTCGGCTTGGCTCTTATTTTCAACATCATGGTAGACATTTGCATCGACTAAGCCTTCAAAACAAGCAAGTCCATCTGTATCGCAGCAACGAATGGCGTTTTCTTTTTAGAGCCACGACCCCGTTTACCGCCCTTGCCTTTACCACCCCAATAGGCATCATCAAGCTGCACAATGTTCTCAAGTGGTTGTTTATCATCGTTTTCCTTCATTGCTTGCATCA
>NZ_JATABI010000225.1:0-395 GCF_036533795.1 Vibrio sp. M250220
ATGGGGCTTGAGGCCGTCGATGTTTGGTTTCAAGACGAAGCTCGATTTGGACAACAAAATACAACAACTCGTCTTTGGGCTAAGCGCGGCACAAGACCGCGAGCGGTGAAACAGCAGCAATTTGAATATGCTTACTTATTCGGTTCAGTCTGTCCTACAAGAGGAATTGGAGAGGCGATAGTCGTCCCTTGGGTAAACAAAGAGATTATGATTCAGCACCTTGGTCAAATATCACAAGCCACCGAACGAGGTCGTCATGCAGTTGTCATAATGGATGGTGCTGGATGGCATACCAGTGATATTGCCGAGCAGTTTGACAATGTCAGTATCATCAAATTGCCTCCCTATTCACCAGAGCTAAATCCAATTGAACAAGTATGGAGTTGGCTGCGACA
>NZ_JATABI010000226.1:0-395 GCF_036533795.1 Vibrio sp. M250220
TCACTGTATTCCGGCAGCTCAAGCTCATCGAACGCCATGGCTGGCTCTTCCAGCGACGGCTCTTCAACAGACTCAGCAACAAGCGCTTCAGGTTCGAGTGCTGGGGCTTCTGCCACATCAGCCAATGCCTCTTCCTCACCAAACTCTGGTAAATCTAGGTCATCCAACTCGAACGTTTCATCTTCTGCTTGAGGCTCTGCAAGCTCTTGTGCAGGTTCAAGCTCTGCATCCGCTAATGCGTCTTCTTCACTGTATTCCGGCAGCTCAAGCTCATCGAACGCCATGGCTGGCTCTTCCAGCGACGGCTCTTCAACAGACTCAGCAACAAGCGCTTCAGGTTCGAGTGCTGGGGCTTCTGCCACATCAGCCAATGCCTCTTCCTCACCAAACTCTGG
>NZ_JATABI010000227.1:0-390 GCF_036533795.1 Vibrio sp. M250220
AAGCAACGAATTTTTGCTCCGTTCAGGGTATAAATTTACCTTGAGTGACCACCTCAACACATCCTTTAATCGCCCTTGGCTGCTGGTTCAAGTCAATCACCAAGGCGAACAGGCTCAAGCACTCGAGGAAGAGGGCACTCAAGGCAAGACGACCTACGCCAACCAATGGCAAGCCATCCCGGCTCATCTCAATTGGCAAGCGGATCCCGAGACCAAACCTAGAGTCGATGGCCCCATGATCGCGACGGTCGTCGGCCCAGAGGGAGAAGAAATCTTCTGTGACGAACATGGTCGCGTGAAAGTCCATTTCCACTGGGATCGCGAAGAGAGAAACCCTGAACATCGTTCATGTTGGGTGCGAGTCTCTCAAGGTTGGGCGGGCAGCCAATA
>NZ_JATABI010000228.1:0-388 GCF_036533795.1 Vibrio sp. M250220
CTCTTCAATTGGGTGAACCAAGATATTGTGAACATCCACTTGGTCATTCTCGGGGAGGACGGTATCAGGTGTGAGTACATCCGTTGAGCCGTCAGGTGTCCAGGTAATGGTGATATCATTATCCAACTCAGCAATAAAGTGTTGCCCTTGCTGCACTGCCTTACGCTTCGCTACACGATCACCGTATGCACTTCCTTCCCCCGTTTTTATACCAACGACTTGTTGCTTGCCACTTTCATCGGTGTACAGCTTCAGTGAATGATTAACCTATAGTCTCCAGCCATTCCACCAATAGGGAAAAGCATGATGCGATAACAAAGATCCAGCTGCCAATACAATTAACCCACATAAACAGTCTGAATTTTTTAGATTTAGTGGTCACTCTATG
>NZ_JATABI010000229.1:0-382 GCF_036533795.1 Vibrio sp. M250220
TGTCGCAGCCAACTCCATACTTGTTCAATTGGATTTAGCTCTGGTGAATAGGGAGGCAATTTGATGATACTGACATTGTCAAACTGCTCGGCAATATCACTGGTATGCCATCCAGCACCATCCATTATGACAACTGCATGACGACCTCGCTCGGTGGCTTGCGATATTTGACCAAGGTGCTGAATCATAATCTCTTTGTTTACCCAAGGGACGACTATCGCCTCTCCAATTCCACTGAACCGAATAAGTAAGCATATTCAAATTGCTGCTGTTTCACCGCTCGCGGTCTTGTGCCGCGCTTAGCCCAAAGACGAGTTGTTGTATTTTGTTGTCCAAATCGAGCTTCGTCTTGAAACCAAACATCGACGGCCTCAAGCCCCAT
>NZ_JATABI010000230.1:0-375 GCF_036533795.1 Vibrio sp. M250220
CGAGAGGCGAGAGGCGAGAGGCGAGAGGCGAGAGGCGAGAGGCGAGAGGCGAGAGGCGAGAATATTATCTCTTCACAGAGACAAGTTCTGTCAACACCTTTACATCAAAGGCTCTATCACGATTCTACCAGCCCCAACCTCTCAAAGGACGAAGTCCGCTCTAAAGTCTCGCAGGGCGGAGCCCGCTCTCGTAGCGAAGCGTTCTCTAGAACTGCCCCCTAAAAAAAGGTTCATCGCGGATAAGTGGGAACTCAAAACAAAAACGGTAGAAAGTGATAGAGTTTTATAGCCAAACAAAACCTACACAAACTACCGTTTTCATGCCGAATAATACTTTCCTATCGTCATTCTGGGAGGGCTTTCAGATCGTAAAGT
>NZ_JATABI010000231.1:0-375 GCF_036533795.1 Vibrio sp. M250220
TTAACTCAGTCCCTAACCGAAAACCTTCCCAATGGATGGACACTGGCACCAACCAATGGCAATTGGAGTTGACCTTGCCTGCATTTACCATAGGCCAACGGATTGGCTTACAAATAACGCGTAAGCCCAAACAAGTTTATAGCTATGGCCCTACTGAGGCGAAGCCAGCTGTTATGCTTAATGAGCAGAACGGCACATGGAGCCAAAAAAAAGAAGAAGGAAGCCCCGTCACCTATCGATTAGATTTGGGCGGTAGTACGGAGGATACCATCACGGTACTGGTTAGCATGCCGTTTAACTGGCAAGCCTCAAAGCATCAACAACTGGGCTATATAGCGTCAGGTAAAAAACAAGGTGATTTAACCGTAGAGCCTG
>NZ_JATABI010000232.1:0-374 GCF_036533795.1 Vibrio sp. M250220
TAACTCAAGCGAGTGCGGGTGAAGGCGATGCCATTTGGGTCACCTTTATAGCGACCTGGCGCATCAAAGTGCACGTAAGTGGGTTGTTGGTAATCCATCTCCGTGCCGTGAGCCAATTGGCTAAAGGAATAAGCTGGTTTTTTAAAGCTGTAGTCTTTGAGTTCTACCTCACTAACGTGGGCCTCGGATTGATAAGAAAAATCTTGGATATAGGGCACATCGCTGACACCACCCGCTAACCCGTTGTACGGAATAGGCTGAGCTAAGGAGGGCAGCAGCACAGTGGCATCACTGAACAGCAAGGTGTGTTTTCCGGCTTCATGAATAAAGCTGTAGACCATGCCTTCTTCCGCGGCGAGGCGGTGGAGAAAGTC
>NZ_JATABI010000233.1:0-374 GCF_036533795.1 Vibrio sp. M250220
TCTTTAACAAACTCTGCCACTTGCTTGTCTAATTCAGCTTGTTCTTCTTTAGTGATGAGTGTTTTAAACACAGGGCGACCTTCTTCATCTGCTAATGGTGAGCCATATTCATCATATACATGTTCCTGTGTAATTGAGTAAGCCATTTTCTCTTCCCCCCCTAATGCGCCAGACAGACGATTGTAGTAATAGGTTTTTTTAACATCACGTTGGATGATTATGTTGCCATTACTATCTTTTTTGCCTTGAGAATAGGCATAGTAAAGACTGGTTGCAGCAGCAGCGTAACCCAATTTGATTGCTTTGAGGTTCCACTTTAGCGCTTCATCCAAAGTCTCAGGCTTCAAAAAAAAGTAGTACAAGGACAGCATCGC
>NZ_JATABI010000234.1:0-369 GCF_036533795.1 Vibrio sp. M250220
GAGACCCACCAAGGGCAAGGCTTTAACGAACTGAGTTTTGAAGACCAAGCAGACCAAGAGCAAGTCTATCTTCATGCGCAGAAGGATTTTGACTCGATAGTGCTGAATGACATGACCACTCATGTTAAACACGATCAACATACCATGGTGGACAACGACCACTTCACTCAGATTAAAAACCACCACAACCTCACCGTGGAGGGTGAAAGCCGCACTCTGGTCAAACAAGATGCCACCTCGATTGTGGAAGGGAGTCTGCATCAAAAAATCGCTCAGTTGCATGCATTTGAAATTGGCAATGAACTCCACATCAAAGCCGGTATGAAGGTCGTTATCGAAGCGGGCTCTGAAATGACTTTGAAAGCCGGT
>NZ_JATABI010000235.1:0-364 GCF_036533795.1 Vibrio sp. M250220
ATTCAGCACTATCGAGTCAAAATCCTTCTGCGCATGAAGATAGACTTGCTCTTGGTCTGCTTGGTCTTCAAAACTCAGTTCGTTAAAGCCTTGTCCTTGGTGGGTCTCACTGCGCAGGACGGTTTTGGTTTTGTTCTTGGGCAGAACATAAGGCGGTTTATTGACCGCATGATAGGTGCGCCCCGTGATGATGGGCTGATCAGGGTCACCATTAAGAAATGAGACAATCACTTCGTGCCCAATACGAGGTAAAGCGACCATGCCGTACTGGCTGCCCGCCCAACCTTGAGAGACTCGCACCCAGCATGAACGATGTTCAGGGTTTCTCTCTTCGCGATCCCAGTGGAAATGGACTTTCACGCGA
>NZ_JATABI010000236.1:0-362 GCF_036533795.1 Vibrio sp. M250220
GACTTTCTCCACCGCCTCGCCGCGGAAGAAGGCATGGTCTACAGCTTTATTCATGAAGCCGGAAAACACACCTTGCTGTTCAGTGATGCCACTGTGCTGCTGCCCTCCTTAGCTCAGCCTATTCCGTACAACGGGTTAGCGGGTGGTGTTAGCGATGTGCCGTATATCCAAGATTTTTCTTATCAATCCGAGGCCCACGTCAGTGAGGTGGAGCTCAAAGACTACAGCTTTAAAAACCCGGCTTATTCCTTTAGCCAATTGGCTCACGGCACGGAGATGGATTACCAACAACCCACTTACGTGCACTTTGATGCGCCAGGTCGCTATAAAGGTGACCCAAATGGCATCGCCTTCACCCGCAC
>NZ_JATABI010000237.1:0-361 GCF_036533795.1 Vibrio sp. M250220
CGGTTATCGTGACCGCAACCACGGACAGTAACCACGTTAACGACCAGTCAGCCAGCGCGACGGGTATCATCAAAGACGATCTGGTCAAGCGCGAAGATGGCACTAAAGTGGACGCAGATGCACCAGATCTTCTAGTGAGCGGCGGCGACAAAGCGGTTGAAGGCGAAGAAACGTGGTTGAACTACGAAGTCTCGTTGAGTGGCGACGCATTTGGTGATGTAGCGGCTAAGCTTGATATTACAGGTACAGCTTCAGATGCGGACTTGGGTCGCATTCAAATCAAACTTCCAAACGGTCAATGGCAGAATTACGATGAGACGGACGGTTTCCTAGTACCTGATTCAGGTGTGGTGAAGGTTCG
>NZ_JATABI010000238.1:0-360 GCF_036533795.1 Vibrio sp. M250220
CCCAATTGAAGAGCATGAGCAAGAAATTGGCACGGTTCTCTACCCAGAAGAAGATCTAGCCGAATATATTGTTACCTTCCCTGCGGATGCTGGGTTGCCTCCTCTTTACCTGATGTTCCAAAAAACGGCGCGTGATGAGTCTGGGTTTGTTACAGGGAATGGCGAAGATATAACGGGCATATGGTTAGAGAAAGCCAGTGAGGGGTTAGTTCTCCAGTACCATCACAAATTGCTGATAAGTTGAGAGGTAAAGAGTTCAGTAGTTTTGATGCGTTTAGGAAGGCCTTCTGGATTGAAGTATCCAAAGATGTATCTTTGTTGGAACAGTTTAATGAGTCAAATAAAGAAAGGATTATGAAG
>NZ_JATABI010000239.1:0-360 GCF_036533795.1 Vibrio sp. M250220
AAATCCTTCTGCGCATGAAGATAGACTTGCTCTTGGTCTGCTTGGTCTTCAAAACTCAGTTCGTTAAAGCCTTGCCCTTGGTGGGTCTCACTGCGCAGGACGGTTTTGGTTTTGTTGTTGGGCAGAACATAAGGTGGCTTGTTGACCGCATGATAGGTGCGCCCCGTGATGATGGGCTGATCAGGGTCACCATTAAGAAATGAGACAATCACTTCGTGCCCAATACGAGGTAAAGCGACCATGCCATATTGGCTGCCCGCCCAACCTTGAGAGACTCGCACCCAACATGAACGATGTTCAGGGTTTCTCTCTTCGCGATCCCAGTGGAAATGGACTTTCACGCGACCATGTTCGTCACAG